>CAMUZL010000062.1 GCA_947165185.1 uncultured Selenomonadales bacterium | reverse complement strand
ATTTTTCGAGGGAGTGAGCAATCATGAAGAAAATTTTTTTGACGGCGTTGGCAATTTGTCTGCTGACTTTTGCAAGCGTCGCGGGTGCACAGGCGAATTACAATTTCGTTGCCGTGTCGGACTTGTGCGCTCAAGGTTTCGTCGACGCAATGGGCAACGGGCAAGTCTATCAAAATTTGCGGCAACAGGGCACGACCGTCGCATTCACCGCGCCGAGCCGTCACGCCGAACTTGACGACCCGCAAAATTTGTCAGGGCTTGAAGCTTACAGATCTCTTTTCGGAATTCAAGGCACTGAAACTCCCAACGGCGAAATTCATTTCTTCGTTGCGCCCGACAACAGCGTCTACGCCGTGAGACTTGTCAACACGGGCGACCCGCAACTGGCGGGCATGGTGCTCGTTATGGCAATGGAAGCCATCGGCCTCAATCAGCAGGAGATGCAAACTTTGTTTAACGTGCAGTTGCAAACCGCCGAAACTTTTTGCCAAAACGCGGGACGCAAAATTATTCGCACCGTCCTCGACCAACAAGGCAACGTCGTCATGTTCTTCGGCGCGTCGAATTAATTTTTGCAGGCGCGGGAAATGTTCGTGACGCGCAGATTTCAAATCAAATCGCAAGAAGCAGAAGCTCTGCCTCTTGCGTATTTTTTTCGGCGATTATCATTGAACGGAAAATCACGGATTATTTCCAACCTGTTGACTTTGTCGGTGGCTTTGAATATATTGAGCGAAAAAAAATCGGAGCAGAAATTTTCATGAAGACAGCGATAATCACGGGCGTGACGGGGCAAGACGGCTCGTATCTGACGGAATTTTTATTGTCGAAGGGCTACGAGGTACACGGCTTGATTCGCCGACACAGCACGTCTTGCACACAGCGAATAGCTCACATTGCCGACGAAAAATTTTTTCTGCACTACGGCGACGTGACGGATTCGCTTTGCCTGACGCATTTGGTCAAAGAAATTCAGCCGGACGAAATTTATAATTTGGCGGCGCAATCGCACGTTGGAATTTCTTTTGACGTTCCCGAGTACACGGCGGAAGCGACGGGTATCGGCACGTTGAAAATTTTGGAGGCGATTCGGCAAAACAAAATCGACACGAAATTTTATCAAGCGTCGACATCCGAACTTTTCGGCGGGTTGCCCTACACTGCGCCGCAATCCGAAACGACGCCTTTTCACCCGCGCAGCCCCTACGCCGCCGCGAAACTTTACGCTTACTGGATAACTGTGAACTATCGCGAGGCTTACAACATTTTCGCTTGCAACGGGATTTTGTTCAATCACGAGTCACCGAGGCGCGGCGAAGATTTTGTCACGAGAAAAATTTCAACGGCTGTCGCTAAAATTTTCGCGGGCAGGCAAGAAAAAATTTCTTTGGGCAACCTCGACGCCAAACGCGATTGGGGTTTTGCAAAAGATTACGTCGAAGGCATGTGGCTGATTCTTCAGCAAGATAAACCCGACGATTTTGTTTTGGCGACGGGCGAAACTCACACGGTCAGAGAATTCGTCGAGGCGGCCTTTGAAGAAGTCGGCATAAAAATTATTTGGCGCGGCGCGGGCGTCGACGAAAAAGGTTACGACTCCGAAAGCGGAAAACTTTTGGTCGACGTTAATCCGAAATATTTTCGTCCCGCCGAAGTTGATTTGCTTTTGGGCGATTCTTCCAAAGCTCAAAAAATTCTCGGCTGGCAAAGAAAAGTTTCCTTCCGCGAACTGGTCAAAATTATGATGCAAGCAGATTTGGAAAATTACGGGCGGTGATTGTGTGGAAAAAAATTCCAAAATTTACGTGGCGGGACATCGCGGCATGGTCGGGTCCGCCATTGTCCGCGAACTAAAAAATCACGGCTACGAAAACATTTTGACGCGCACTCACGCCGAATTGGATTTGACGCGACAAGTTGACGTTGAAAAATTTTTCGCCGAAGAAAAACCCGAATACGTTTTCTTGGCGGCAGCGAAAGTCGGCGGCATTGGAGCCAACAGCTCTTCGCCCGCCGATTTCATGTACGAAAACATGATGATTGAAATGAACGTCATAAATGCCGCGTGGAAAAATTCTTGCCGCAAGTTGGAGTTTTTGGGCTCGTCCTGCATTTACCCGAAATTTGCACCGCAACCCATGCGCGAAGATTGTCTGTTGACTTCCGCGCTTGAGCCGACAAACGAAGCTTACGCGCTGGCAAAAATTTCCGGTCTGAAATATTGCGAATATCTCAATCGGCAATACGGCACGGATTTTATTTCGGTGATGCCGACGAATCTTTACGGCGCAAACGACAACTATCACCCGACGCGTTCGCATGTTTTGCCGGCGATGATTCGGCGTTTTCACGAAGCCAAAATAAAAAATTTGCCGTCCGTGACTTGTTGGGGCGACGGTTCCGCCCTGCGCGAATTTCTTTTCGTCGACGATCTGGCAAATCTCTGCGTCTTTTTGATGAACAATTACAGCGGCAACGAAACTGTCAACGCGGGCACGGGCAAAGACATCACGATGAAAAATCTTGCCGCGTTGGTCGCTGAAATTATCGACTACAGCGGCGAAATTCTTTGGGACACTTCCAAACCGAGTGGAATTCCGCGAAAACTTTTGGACGTATCGAAAGCGACGGCTTTGGGTTGGACTTACAAGACCGAGTTGCGCGACGGAATTCGGCTCACATATGAAGATTTTCTAAAAACTTCACGGGAGAAGATTAATGGCTAAAATCGGAATCGGCTGGGCTTTTGTCAGCGACAACGGCAAACGCCGCGTTCAAGAAATTTTGGATGCAAATCGCTTGTCCCAAGGTCCGCGAGTTTATGAGTTCGAAAAAAAATTTGCGCGCTTGCACGCTCAAAAATACGGAATTGCTTTAAACAGCGGGACGAGTGCTTTACATGTCGGATTGGAAGCTTTGAAAGAAAAATTCAATTGGCAACCGAAATCCAAAGTTTTGGTTCCCGCCGTGACATTTATCGCCAGTTCCAACGCTTGCTTGCACGCGGGACTTGAGCCGGTTTTCGTCGACGTTGAAGCCAAAACTTACAACATCAATCCAAATTTGATTGAAGAAAAAATCGACAAAGACACCGTTGCGATAATGCCGGTTCATCTTTTCGGGCAACCTTGCGAAATGGAGCCGATTGTCGAACTCGCCGAAAAATACAACTTGAAAATAATCGAAGATTGCGCGGAAGCTCATTTCGCGACTTACAAAAATAAAACCGTCGGCAGTTTCGGCGAAGTTGCGGGATTCAGCACGTATGTCGCGCACACGATAACCACGGGCGTCGGCGGCGTCGTCACCACAAATGACCGTGAGCTGATGGAAATTTCGCGTTCGCTTTTGGCGCACGGGCGTGCCTGTACTTGTGAAAAATGCGTTGCCTCCGATCCGAGCAAGGTTTGTCCGCTGCGTCTGAAAACGGAAATGGATAAGCGATTTATGTTCGTGCGTCTCGGCTACAGCTATCGAATCGGCGAATTTGAAGGCGTGATCGGCTTAGACCAGTTGGAGCACAAAGATTTCATAATGAGCACGCGCAAAACAAATGCGGAATATCTCACGGAAAATTTGCGGGACGTTCAAAATTATCTTCAGTTGCCGTGGTATCCGGATTACGTGACGCATTCTTTCATGATGTATCCGATTGTCGTCAAGAAAGACGCTCCGTTTGAGCGTCGCGACTTAACGACGTGGCTTGAAAAAAACAACATAGAGACGCGCCCAATGATGCCGCTTTTGAACCAGCCGATTTACAAAAAAATTTTCGGCGACCTGGAAAAAAATTATCCCGTTGCCGAGTGGATTAATCGTTGCGGATTTTATGTAGGCTGTCATCACGGCTTGCAAAGGGAACAACTTGACAAAATCGTTGACTGCGTCCACGAATTTTTACACGGAGAAAAATTTTCATGCAGATAATTTTACTTTCGGGCGGCAGCGGTCAAAGATTGTGGCCGCTGTCAAACGACGTTCGCTCGAAACAATTCTTGAAAATCTTCGCGGGCGGCGAAAATATGTTGCAACGAGTCTTGAAACAAATACGCCGCACAAATCAAGGCGTACCGATAACCATTGCCTCCGCCAAAAAACAGGAACCTTTGCTGAAAAAACATCTCGCCGAACAATTTGAGATTTCGACCGAACCTTGTCGCCGAAATACTTTTCCCGCCATAGCTTTGGCGGCGGCTTATCTTCGCGACGTGAAAAAAATTTGCGAGGATGAAAAAATTTTAATCTGTCCCGTCGATCCTTACGTCAACGATAATTTTTTTGAGCAATTCGCGTTGCTTTCCGAACAAATTTCCGACGACACGCCGCTTGTATTGATGGGAATTGAGCCGACTTATCCCAGCGAAAAATACGGCTACATAATTCCCCGGACGACGGAAAAAATCAGTCGCGTTTTGTCGTTTCGTGAAAAGCCGAATCTTGCCGACGCGCAAAAATTTATTTCGGCGGGGGCACTTTGGAACGGCGGAATTTTTGCCTGCAAACTAAGCTACCTCCTCGACAAGGCGGAAAAACTTTTGGGCACGTCCTCGCATGACGCGCTGAAAAAAAATTATGCCGAACTGCCGAACATCAGCTTTGATTATGCCGTCGTCGAACACGAAAAAAATATCAAAGTCGTTCGCTACGTCGGGGAGTGGCGCGACATCGGCACGTGGAACACGTTGACCGAAGTCCTCGCTTCAAATTCAATCGGACAAGTTCAAACGGATTCGACGTGCGAAAATCTCCACGTGATAAACAATTCCGACGTGCCGATAATTTGCATGGGCTTGAAAAATTCGGTCGTAGTTGCCGGCTCGGAAGGGATTTTGGTTTCCGACAAAGCGGCGTCCAGTTATATCAAACCGTTCGTCGAACGCCTGGACAGTCAAATTCGTTTTGCCGAAAAATCTTGGGGCAGTTTCAAAATTATCGACGTGGAAAACGAAAGCTTGACGATTAAGGTGACGTTGAATCGCGGCAGTCGAATGAAATATCACAGCCACGAACGCCGCGACGAAGTTTGGAATTTTATCGACGGCACGGGACGAATCGTACTCGACGGGATTGAAAAAATTGTCCGCGCAGGCGACGTGGTGAAAATTTCTTGCGGCGTCAAGCATACGGTTATTGCCGACGCGCCGTTGAAAATTATCGAAGTTCAACGCGGCAAAGACATAACCGCAGACGACAAAATTATTTGGCAGGAAGTGATTTGATTGGTAATAGTTCACATCAAGGGCGGCCTCGGCAATCAGCTTTATCAATATGCGGCGGGACGACGGTTGGCTCACAAGTTGAACACGGAACTAAAGCTCGATTTGACTCATTACGAAAAAGATAACTTGCGCCCGTATGTTTTGAATTTCTTCAACATCAAAGAGTCCATTGCCTCGCCCGAAGAAATTGCTCAACTGAGGCAACATTCCGCCGGTCTCGGTGTGGAACAGGAAAACCAAAACTTTATGCCGGAAGTTTTAAATTATCCGGATAACATTTGGCTTTGCGGCTATTGGGTATACGAAGAATATTTCGCCGATATTGCCGACATTCTCCGCCGCGAATTTACGCTGAAAAAATTTTTGAGTTCCTCGGCAAAACATTGGCAAGAAAAAATTCATTCCGCCGCGTGTGCCGTCTCGATGCATTTTCGGCACGGCGATTTCCTCTACAGCCCCTTAAATCAAAATATGCCGAAACTTTTTGCGATACCTCCGTTGGATTACTACTACCAATGCATAAACGCTCTGAAACGAGAGTACGGAAATTTCACGCTGTTTATTTTTTCGGACAACCTTCAATGGGCGAAAGAAAATCTTCGCGTGGACGTGCCGATTGAATTTGTCGAAGGTGACGATTTGACGGACGTTGAAGAACTTTACTTGATGAGTCTTTGCAAGCACAACATCATTTCCAAAAGCAGTTTCAGTTGGTGGGGCGCGTGGCTCAATCAAAATCCCGCCAAAAAAGTTTTCATGCCGATAGCTTTTTCCGATGGCAAAAAAATTGATAACCGAAGTTTGGCGACCGACGACGAAAATTCGCCGCTCGACTCGGACAGGTGGATAAAAATTCCTTTTGACGTTAATGCACAACCGACCGTCACAATGCGCCCGTATTTTTCGTTGTTGCTCGTCGTGAACAATGACATTGAAACGTTGGAAGAAAGTCTCGGCAGCATACTCGGACAGGATTACAAATTTTTTGAGCTGATTATAATCGACAACGCTTCGACCGACGGCAGCGGCAAAGTTTGTCGGGAACTCGTTCAAACTCGCGAAAATGTCACGCTCATAAAACTTCATGACAAAATTCAAAACGGAGCCGCCTGGAATATTGCTCTGAACGCGGCGCAAGGTTATTACGTCCTGTTTCTCAAAGGCAACGACCGTTTGCTCAGCAATGCCCTGACTTCCATCTATCTGACGAACGAATATACTGTCGCCGACATTGTCAATTCGTTCTCAATGCTTCAAGAGTGTGAGCAAGGCGACATTAATATCAACGGCAAAAATTTCACGCTAAAAAAAATGTCCGCATTTAAAGATACGGACGGCGTTCTTCGCGGAAAGTTGGACAAGATAGATCTGTTGAAAATTTTGTTGGAGGACGAACAAATTTTTCCTTTACAGACGCGACTTTTCAAACTCGAATTTCTCAAGGATAACGATATCGGCTTCGACGAAAAAATTGGCGACGACGCGGAAAATCTTTTCGTTATCGACGCAATTTTTCATGCCGAGGAAAGTTTTTTCATGTCGTATGTTTTTTACGTTGCGCCCCCCGCCGAAAATTGAGGATGTCTCAAACGGTTATTGAGAATTGTCGGATTCGGCAGGCTCCTCAACAAATTTCCAGTGACAGCCGCCCGCCGTGTTTCGCGAATTGTGGCAGGCGCGGGAAATGTTCGTGACGCGCAGATTTTTACTTCGCGCCGCCGCCGAAATAGACTCAAAAATTTCATTCGTTTCGACGCAAATCACCGTATGCTTGGGCGTGGAAATTCCCGCAGGTGTTTGAGTATTCACATCGGCAGGATTTTGAAATATCCAGTGAAAACCGCCCGCCGTTCTGCCGGGATTTTTGCACGCACGAGTAATATGCTGAAGACGTATTTGGTTACTTTGTGCCGCCTCAGTTATCGATTCGTAAATTACGCCGGTCTCGACACAGATGACCGGTTTTTTCGTTTGAGTGGACGCGGAAATTGTGGCTTTGTGTTCGTCGCTGAGCGGCTTACCGATTTTTGCGGCAGACATTTTTGCGCGGGCTTCGTTGTCGGATTTAATTTCAGTTGCAGGCGCGGAAGTTTCAATTTGTGGTTCATCCGCAAATTTCCAATGAAAACCTGCCGCCACTCTCAACGGGTCTCTACAAGCACTCGAAATGCCTGGACAGGCACTATCGTAACGCTTTGCCGCCGCCGCCATGGTTTCAAATTCTTCTCCCGTTTCAACGCAGATGACACGACGGGGTTTCGGTTTTTGGGCGGTGACATTTTGAAGCGTTTCGTCAACAAATCGCCAATGAAAACCCGCCGCTGTTCTGCCCGGATTTTTGCAAGCGCGAGTAATGTTTGAATGACTGACGTTCTTGCAAAGTGCCGCCGCCGCCATGGTTTCAAATTCTTCGCCCGTTTCGACACAAATGACGGCGCGTCTGTTCGGCTGTGCTTGCGAAAGTTTTTGCCGTTGCTCGTCGGTAGGATGTCTGCCCTTGCCGGCTACCGAAAGTTTTCGTCTCGTCTCGTCAGTGGCTTTTTGACCTTTGCGCGACATTTTCTCAATACTTTCGGGCGTGCGTTCCCAGTTGCCTTGACCGCCTGTCGCATGGTTATAACCATTTGGCCACATGCAATTAAAATAAGCAATCCAAAAAATTTCGCGCTCATTGAGCTGTTCGGCAGTTTCGCATTCTTCGAGGACTTCAATCGTGAAATTTTCCGCGCCGTACTTGCGAATCGCTCTGCCGATGTTCGAGGTTTGGCAATACTTGTGCTCAATGAAGCGTTCTTCGGGCGTGCGCGTGGTTTGACCGACGTAAGGTTTGCCGTTGATTTTGTTGGTGAGTTTGTAAATCACGCCGTACATAATTCATCATCCTTTCTTTAATTTGACAGCGCGCCGCGAGCGTGCTAGAATTCCAGAAATGCTTATGCGGCTCTCGGTGCGATGTTTTGTTTTTGCAAACTGATTCTAGCACTGCAGAGCTTTTTTAGTCAACAAGTGCGCCCGAAAAATTTTTATTGACAAATGGCGATTGTTGTGGTAACCTGCGTAAAGTTTTTGAGCGAAGTTCCTGTCAAAGGAAATTGTTTAAAGATTAATTTAAATTTGGAGAAGTCGCGTAGTGGTCGAGCGCGGCGGTTTGCTAAACCGTTATACGCGAAAGCGTATCGGAGGTTCGAATCCTCTCTTCTCCGCCATACGAAAAAAATTCGCTCGTCATGGGCGGTTAATGAATCGTCGTTCGATTGTTCGGGCGGCGATTTTCGATTTGAGGAGGTTTTTACATGGCGAAAGTCAACGAAAATTATTTGAAACTTCCGGGCAGTTATCTGTTTTCGGAAGTCGGCAAACGTGCCGCGAAGTTCCAAAAAGAAAATCCCGACGCAAAAATTATTCGGCTCGGAATCGGTGACGTGACGCGCCCGCTTCCGCAAGTTTGTATTGACGCGATGAAACGTGCCGCCGACGAAATGGGGCACGTGGAAACTTTTCGCGGTTACGGCCCCGAACAAGGTTATGAATTTCTGCGTGAAAAAATTGCGGACTTTAATTACAAACGTCGCGGCTTGAACGTCAACGCGGACGAAATTTTTATCAGCGACGGTTCCAAATGCGACTGCGGCAATATCCAGGAAATTTTTTCGCTCGACAGCCGAATCGCAATCGCCGACCCCGTTTATCCCGTTTATCTCGACACGAACGTCATGGCGGGACGCACGGGCGATTTGCAGGCCGACGGGCATTTTGCGGGCGTGACGTATTTGCCGTGCAGTGCCGAAAATAATTTTTCGCCGAAGCCGCCCGCCGAAAAAGTCGACATGGTTTATCTTTGCTCGCCGAACAATCCGACGGGCACGACGCTCGACAAAGCCGCGCTGGAAGCTTGGATTGCCTACGCGAAAGAAAACGACGCCGTGATTCTGTTCGACGCCGCTTATGCCGCGTACATCACCGAAGAAAATGTTCCGCGCTCGATTTACGAAATCGACGGAGCACGCGACGTGGCGATTGAGTTCCGCTCTTTCAGCAAGACGGCGGGATTTACCGGCACGCGTTGCGGTTATATCGTCATTCCCGAAAATTTGACGGGCACCACGTCGACGGGCGAACGCGTTCCGCTGAAAAAACTTTGGGCACGCCGTCACACGACGAAATTCAACGGCACAAGTTACATCACACAGCGCGGCGCGGAAGCAATTTACAGCGACGAAGGTCAAGCGCAGGTTCGCGAATTGGTCAGCTATTATTTGGAGAACGCAAGAATTATTCGCGAAAGTTTGAGCGCGGCTGGCTTGAAAACTTTCGGCGGAGTGAACGCGCCTTATATTTGGTTAAAGACGCCCGACGACATTCCAAGTAGCTGGGATTTCTTTGATAAACTTTTGCACGAGAAAAATATTATCGGCACGCCCGGCGCGGGTTTCGGACCTTGCGGCGAAGGTTATTTGAGATTGACTTCGTTCAACAGCCGCGAAAACACGATTGAGGCTTGCGAACGTCTGAAAACTTTTTAACTGAATCACGTCAACAAAAAAACTCCTCGTCACATGACGGGGAGTTTTAAATTTGCGTCGAAGAAAAATTTTACGGGCGAGGTTTGCCGCACTCCGCGCAGAATCTGCCTTTGTTGGTCGCGCCGCATTCGCATTTCCATTCGTTGCTTGCGGGTTTGGGTTTGCCGCACTCCGCGCAGAATTTGCCTTTGTTGGTCGCGCCGCATTCGCATTTCCACTCGTCGACGACGGGTTTTTTCGCGCCGCATTCCGCGCAGAAATTTCCGCGATTGCCGTCGTGTCCGCAAGCAGAACATTTCCACGTGGGCGGTTGATTTTGTTGCTGAGCCGCCTGTTGATTTTGTTGCGCCATTGCGAAGAGGTTGCCCGCGTTTATGCCGCCGGCTTGCTGAGCCATGCCCATGCCCATGAAGCCCGTCATTGCGCCCGAAGGATTATTCGCCGCGTTTTGCATTGCCGCCGCCTGTGCGCCCGTCAAATGTGCCGCCGCCATTGCGGGATTTCTCAACGCGCCGTTGCGTTGCATTTCCTTAATCATCTGCGCATCTTCTTCGTTTGCGCTGACGTTTGAGACGCCGAACGAAACGATTTGCAGACCGCGAAGTTCGCCCCATTTTTTGCTGAGGACTTCGTTAAGCGCGTCGGCAATTTCCTGCGTGTGCCCGGGCAATGCGCTGTAACGAATTCCCATTTCGGAAATTTTCGCGAACGCCGGTTGCAACGCGGTCATCAATTCGGTTTTCAACTGCCCGTCAATTTCCGAACGGTTATAAGTGTCCGTGACGTTGCCGCAAACATTTTGATAGAACAAAATCGGATTGACGA
>CAMUZL010000061.1 GCA_947165185.1 uncultured Selenomonadales bacterium | reverse complement strand
GCCGCATTGAGTCGGGCAAAATGGAACTCGACCCGCAGAAGTCAAACCTCGTCAACGCCGTCAACGAAGTGCGCGACCTGTTCGCCACGCAAATGGAGTCCAAAGGCTTGAAGTTTACCGTCAACGTTGAGCACGTCATGAACAAAACCGTCATGTGCGACACGCCGAGACTTAATCGCGTCTTGCTGAACTTGATAAGCAATGCATTCAAATTCACACCTGCGGGCGGCTCCGTCACCGTGACACTGCAACAGACGGGCGGCAACGAAACTACGGGCAACTACGAACTGCGCGTTAAAGATACCGGCATGGGGATGACGCCCGAATTCGCCAAAAAAGTTTTCGCCGCCTACGAACGCGACAGGACGGTCAGCAACATTCAAGGCACGGGCTTGGGCATGTCGATTACGAAAAGCATCGTCGAACTTATGGGCGGCACGATTGACGTTGAGACCGAACTTGGCAAGGGCACCGAATTTATTGTCCGCGTGAGTTTCCCGATTGTCGACGAGCCGGAAGAAGTTGAAGCCGAACAAACCGAAACTCAGCGCGAAATTGATTTCAGCAAAATAAAATTGCTTTTGGTCGAAGACAACGAAGTCAACCGCGAAATTGCCACGCTGATTCTTTCGGAATTCGGTTTCGGTTTGGACACGGCGGAGAACGGCAAAATCGCTTACGAAAAAGTTGCGGCGTCGAAGCCCGGCGATTTCGATTGCGTGTTGATGGATGTTCAAATGCCCGTCATGAACGGCTACGAAGCCACGGCGAAAATTCGTCAGCTGTCAAACCCGAAACTCGCGAACATTCCGATTATCGCAATGACGGCGAACGCCTTCACCGAGGACATTCAAGCCGCAAAAGATGCGGGCATGGACGGGCACATTGCCAAACCGCTCGACATTCAAAAGATGATTGAGACGTTGACGGAGGTCTTGAAGTGAAAAAATTTTTGCTGATAATCTGCGCGGCGTTGCTGATTGCCGGTTGCGGAAATAATTACAAACATTTGTCGCACGATGACGCAAAAATCATGATTGAATCAAACCCCGACGCGATTGTTTTGGACGTGCGCACGAAAGAAGAATACGGCAGGAAACATATCCCGAACGCTTTGTTGGTGCCGATTGAGAATTTGAGCAAAGGCGATTTTTCCAAACTGCCCGACAAAGACGCGAAGATTTTAATTTATTGCTGGACGGGACGACGCGCCGAAGACGCCGCGCAGATTTTGATTGAGCACGGTTACAAAAACGTTTACGAATTCGGCGGCATCGTTGATTGGAACGGCTCCATTTCGGGCGTAGACTTGAAATAATTTGCCGAGGAGGTCGACGGCAATCGAATACAAACTTTTAAAACTTTTGAGCCGCGTAATTTGTCTGTTGCCGCTGAAATTTTCCGTGGCGTGCGGAAAAGCTCTGGCAAGTTTTTTGTGGCTCATTCTGCCGCCGAAAAGAAAACGCATTGCGATTGACAACGCCCGCGAATGTCTGAACGTTGAGCCCGCCGAAGCCGCACGAATCGCAAAGGCCGGCAGTGTTCAGCTCGGCGAAATTTTTATGGAAGTGCTCGCCTTGCCGAAGATCAAGCCCGACATGCGCAACCACGTCAAAATTATCGGGCTGGAACATTTGACGAATTATATTTCCGAAACGGGGCGCGGCGGCGTGATTGCAACCGGCCACAACGATAACTGGGAACTTATGGGCGGCGCGTTCGCTCAATACGGAATTCCGCTCGTCGGCGTCGCAAAAAAACAAAAATCCGAGGGCGCGGACAAATTCATCTGCGAATACCGCGAACTTGTCGGGATGCACGTCACTTATCGAAACGGCGTGCGCGAAATGTACAAACTCCTCGACGACGGAAAATTTATCGGCTTGATTATGGATCAAGATGTCGGGCGCACGGACGGCGTTGTCGTGAAATTTTTCAATCGGGCGACAAACTTCGTGACGGGCGCGGCGTCAATGTCCCGCTTCCGAAAAGTGCCGATTTTCCCCGCGTTCATGCACAGAAATTCCGACGGCACGCACACGCTTGAAGTTTTCCCGCCGCTGTACGTCGAAAAAACTTCCGACAAGCACGCCGACATAAAATTAATGACGCAGAAACTTGCGACGTTGATTGAACGGCACATAAAAAAATTTCCCGAAGAATGGTTTTGGCTCCATGACCGTTGGAAATCCATGCGCGTTGAATTTACGCCGGAAGAAGTTGCCGAATTCAATCGCGAGCTGAAAATTTAAACTTGCTTAAAAATATTCGGGCGGCAGGAAAATTTTCGGTTCCCGTTGAAACTAACAGAAACTCTAGAATTGCGGGGTGGTTACTGTGGCAAAACTTAACTTGAAAAATTGCGTAAGTTGTCATAAAGTTTTTCTGTCGGTTATCGGCGAAAATATTTGTCCCGAATGTCGCGTCCTGGAACAGACGATGGAAGAGGACGTTAAAGAATACGTGCGCGACCATCCCGGCATTACGATTCGACAACTCATCGACGAGACCGGCGTGCCCGACAAATTGATTTGGCGCATGGTTCGGCAAGGGCAATTTGAAAACGCCAGCGGACTTGAAGTTCAATACCCCTGCGGAAAATGCGGCAAGCTGATTACCAAAGGTGCTTATTGCCCCGAATGCGCCGTCAAGCTCAAAATGGAAGCGAAAAAATTTGCCGACGCCATGAAGATGCGTACGCGTTCCGCCGACAAAGGTGCCACGATACGCGGCGGCTCACAGAAAACTTATTCAAACACAATGTACAACGAAATTGACGAAGCCAAAAAATGATACGAAAATTTTTCCCGTCAACGCGGCGGGATTTTTTTTTGCGCAACGTGTTATAATGCAAAAAATTTTTTCACGAGGTGAAAGCATGAAAAGAATTTTCCTTGACGATTTGACCGCCGAAAAAATCACAATCAGCGGCGACGACGCCCGTCATTTGGCTTACGCGCTCAGGGCACGACGCGGCGACAGGTTGACCGCCGTCGACAGAGCCGGCAGACGCGCCGTCATTGAGCTGACGGACTTCGACAGGAACGCCATTAACGCTCAACGTGTCGGCGAAATTCAACTCGTTGCCGTCGACAAAAAAATTATTTTGGCGGACTGTCTGCCGAAACAAAATCGTTTCGACACGATTATCGAAAAAGCTACGGAACTTGGCGTTGACAAAATTCAACCGCTCATTTCCGAAAGAACAATCGCACGCCCGAACAATTTCCGCGAAAAATCTAAACTTGAACGCTGGACGCGAATTGCGAAAGAGACCGCCGAACAATGCGCCCGCGACACCGTGCCCGAAATCGGAAACATTCGCGAACTTGATGACTGGCTTAAAGAAATTACGCCGCTCGACGAAAAAAATTTTTTCCTGCTGTTTTGCTGGGAGAAGGAACAAACTACAACCGTTCGCGAAGTTTTGAGCGCGTACAAAAATTCAAACGCGAATAAAAATCTTGTCGTGCTTATCGGCCCCGAAGGCGGCTTCAGCGACCGCGAAGTTCGCGAAATTAAATTTGCGGGCGGAGTCAGCGTCACGCTCGGCAAGCGCGTTTTGAAGACCGACACCGCCGCGATTTCCGCTTTGGCGATGATTAATTACGAATTCATGGAGTGAAAATTTTTCATGAAAGTTTTTTTCGTTACGCTCGGTTGCAAAGTCAATCAATACGAATCGGAGGCAATGCAAAAACTTTTCGAGGCGGCGGGCTACGTGCAAGCTGAAGAAATTTCGGACGCTGATGTCGTCGTCGTCAACACCTGCACGGTCACGGCGGTCAGTTCGCAAAAATCGCGGCAGATGATTCGTCGTGCGGCGGGCGCGAATCAAAATTCAATCGTGGCGGTTGTCGGCTGTTACGCTCAATCCGAGCCGGAAGTTGTCGCGGCGATTGACGGCGTTGATGTCGTTGTCGGCACGAAGGACAGGACGCGAATCGTTGAACTTGTCGAGGCGGCTTTGTCCAAACGCGAAAAAATTTTTCAAGTCGGCACGGTCGACGAAATTCACGACTTTGAAGAACTTCCGCACGCTCCTCAACGCACGCGGGCATTTCTCAAAATCGAGGACGGCTGTAATAATTTTTGCTCGTACTGCATAATTCCGTTTGTGCGCGGGCGCGTTCGGTCACGAAGTCTTGAAAGTATTCGCGGCGAATGTTTGAAACTTCACGCGGCGGGCTTCAAGGAAATTGTTTTGACGGGAATTCACGTCGGAGCTTACGGGCGCGATTTCGGCGGAAAAATTTCTTTGGTCGACGCGGTGAAAACTGTCCTTGACGCGGCAAATCCTCTTCGGCTTCGTTTGGGTTCGATTGAGCCGATTGAGTTGACGGACGAATTGATTGCGCTGATTAAATCCGACGAACGAATTTGTAACCATGTGCATTTGCCGTTGCAATCGGGCAGTGACGAAATTTTAAAAGCGATGCACCGCCCGTACACGACGAAAAATTTTGCGGAACTGACTGCGCGGCTCGTCGACGAAATTTCCGAAATTTCAATCGGCACGGATTTAATTGTCGGCTTCCCCGGCGAAACGGACGAAAATTTTTCCGAGACGCTGGAATTTATCCAAAGTCAACCGTTCGCGAAAATTCATGTGTTCCCGTATTCTGCGCGGGCGGGCACGGTTGCGGCGACGTTGCCGAATCAAATTCCGTCGTCAACGAAAAAACTTCGCGCAGGTTTGGCATTGGAAATTTCGCGTGACAAGTCGAAAATTTTTGCCGAACGATTAATCGGGCGTACGGTCGAAATTATTGCCGAAACGTCGACGGACGGGCTTGTCGACGGCTTGACGAAAAATTATGTGCGCGTCTACGTTCTCGACGAAAATATTCCGCTCGGCGAAGTCGTGCGCGTTCGCGTCGAAAAAATTTTCCGTGACGGTGTTATCGGCAAACTTTGGAGGTGATGATTCATGCGAAAAAAATTCCGTAAACTTTTGGCGGCGTCGCTGATTGTCGGCACGTTGACTTTCGCGCCCGAAATTTGCGGCGTGGAAAATTTTTCCGTCGTTCGTGCGGAAGTCAAAATGTACACGGCGATGGGCGTCGACTACGGCAACGAATACGAATCGCAGGAAATTGTTAAACTTCGCGCCCGCGACAAGGCGATTAAAAACGCGACGAAACAAGCCGGCGTTTATCTCAAGACTTATTCGCGCAGTATCAACAACGAGCTGACGGACGACGAAGTTTTGGCGATAACGAGCAACGCTTATGAAGTCGTCGGCGAAGTTCGTTACAACCGCACAATCAAGCAAGTCACGGATGAAATCACGCTGATCGTTTGGGAGGCGACGGTTGATGTCAACGTCGACGCCGGCGAAATCACGAAGTGGGGCAAGCGCGACGACCGCGAACGTTCCACGCTGATTAGTCAGACCCGCGAATCTCAAGTTGCCGCCGAAGAAAACGACCGTAAAGTTGAAGACCTGCGCCGCCGTTCGCAAAACGTTTCGGACGACGCTCAACGTGCTCAACTCAAAACCGAATTCAATCAAGCCGACAACGAATTTTTGTCGAATCAAAAAATCGAAGAAGGTACGCGACTTGCTTACCAACAGAAATTTGACGAGGCGATTAAACTTTACACCGAGGCGATTGAACTCAATCCGAACAACGCCGAAGCTTACAACTGTCGCGGGAACATTCGCAACGTTCGCGCTTTGGAAAAAGAATTTGTCGACAAAAATGTTTCCGTCGGCGAAAAGTTCCGCAAAGAGGCACTCGACGACCTCAACCGCGCAATTCAACTTAAGCCCGATTATTCGGAGGCTTACGGTAACCGCGGCTTCGTTCACTACATGGCGAAAAATTATTCTGCGGCGATTGCAGATTACAACCGAGCCATTGAACTCGACCCGACCAACGCGCAAAATTATATTTATCGTTCGACGTATTGGCGGCAAATTGCCAAAGACAACAATCGCGGACTTGCCGACTTGAACAAAGCCATTGAGTTGAATCCGACCGCGCACGCTTATCGTAATCGCGCAGGTTTTTATCGCACGCAGAAAAATTTTTCGGCGGCTATTGAAGATTGCACACGGGCAATCGAACTTGATACGCAGGACAATTCGCTCGCATTTTCTTATCATGACCGCGGCAACTGTTACAAAGAATTGAAAATGTATGACAAGGCCGTTGCCGACTACACACGGACGATTGAACTCAATCAAGAAGATTCAGTGGCGTTGGGATATTTTGGTCGTGCGGAAGTTTATCAGGCGACGAAGAATTTCAGTTTGGCGATTGAAGATTATACGAAGCTTATCGAGTTACCCGCGACGACTACATCAAAGATTTTGTTGCCGGTGACTTACTATCTTCGCGCCCAATGTTACAAAGCTCTCGGCGACAACGCTAAAGCTCAAGCGGACATGAAAAAATACAACGAACTCAAATAAACTTCTCCCTTGTCCCTTCTCCCTTTCTCCCTTCTCCCTTGTCCCTTCTCCCTTGTCCCTTAAAAATTTTCTTGTCACCCGCCGCTTTTGTGTTGTACAATGCACGAAAATTTTCATTAAGGAGTGAGTCATTTGACCGGCAGCGAAACGAAAACCGTCAGCGACGAAACCAGAATGTTCAGCTTCGGCGTCGAAGAAAACCGCGCCGAAAAAATCATCAGGAACGCATATAAAGCAATGACTGCAAAAGGTTACAATCCCGTGCATCAGCTGGTTGGTTATCTTTTGAGCGGCGACCCCGCTTACGTGACGAGCCACATGGAGGCACGCAGTCAAATCCGCAAAGTCGAACGCGACGAACTTTTGGAAGAACTTGTGCGCACGTATCTTGAGCGGCTGGAGGGCAAAGCGTGAGAGTTTTGGGCTTGGACATCGGCGACAAGACAATCGGCGTGGCGGCGAGCGATCCTTTGGGCTGGACTGCGCAGGGCGTCGAGACGATTAACCGCACGTCCAACAAAAACGACTTGAAACGTCTGCGCGAACTTGTCGCACAATACGAGGCGAAAATTTTTGTAATCGGACTTCCCAAAAACATGGACGGCACAGAGGGCGAACGTTGCGAATTCGTCAAAACTTTCGCGGCGAAAATTGCGGCGGCACTGCCCGAAGTCGAACAAAATTTTTGGGACGAACGCCTGAGCACCGTCGCGGCTCAACGCACTTTGGTCGAAGCCGATTTGAGTCGCAGGAAACGCAAAAAAGTTATCGACAAGATGGCGGCAGTGTATATTTTGCAGGGTTGGCTTGACAGTCGGAGAGGAGATTTTTAAATGGCTAATAAACGCAACGAACAAATTCCCAACGAAGAAGAATTTTCGGACGACGACGGCATTATCGTCGAAATGACGGACGAGGACGGCAACAGTTATTTTTACGTCGAAGAAATGGTTATCCCCGTCGGCAATGACAGATTCGCGCTTTTGGTCGAACTTCACGACGAGCACGAGCACGGCGAAGGTTGCGGCTGCGGTTGCGAAGATGATGACGTTATCATTGCCAAAATCGTCACGAACGCGGACGGCGAAGACGAATACATCGAGCCGACGGACGAAGAATTTGAGGCTGTTCAAGCGGCTTACGAAAAAATTTTGGATGAGGACGAATAACCTTGAGTGAGCCCGACGACAACAAATTTTCCGACGACGAAGAAAGTAAAATTCCTTCGCGGCGTTCCGAAAAAGTTTCTTTCGCCGAAAGCGTGCGCGATTCGTTGAGCGATTTTTTTGACGAAATTTCTTGGAAGTATGTCGCGGCGGTTGCGGGCGCGGTGGCGTTTTGCATTTTGGTTGTCGGAGGCATGATGATTTTCGCGAATCCCGAAATTGCGCACATTCAAAAACCCGCCGCGTCAACCGAAATCGAGTCGCCCGAAAACGTCATCGAAAAACGAATCAATATAAAAATTCGCGACGGAATGTCCACCGCCGAAATTGCCGAACGTCTTGCCGAAAAAGGCGTCATTGACTCAAGCTTGAAGTTCAGATTTTTTGCACGCCTGCGCGGCTACGACGACAAACTCCGCCCGGGTTCGTACACTTTCGCGGCGAACATGAGCGACGACGATGTTTTTGCCAAACTTTTGACGGGCGAAAAGAAACTTATTCAATTCACCGTGCCCGAAGGTTTCGGCGTCAAAGAAATTGCCGAGCGTCTGCAAAATCTTGATCTTGCCGACAAAAACGACTTCATCAACGCGGCGGAAAATTTCGCGCCGTATGATTACATGCGCAAGCGTCAAAATGTTTTCTTCGCGGCGGAAGGTTTTTTGTTCCCCGACACTTACAACGTCGAAAGCGACATGGACATTGACGAAATTTTGAATTTGATGGCGCGGAATTTCGACGAACGCTTGACGCCCGAAATGCGCACGCACGCCGAGCAAATGGGCTTGTCCGTTTACGATTTGATAACTTTGGCGTCGCTGGTCGAGCGCGAAGTTCGTTTCCCCGAAGACCGCCCGATTGTCGCGCAGGTTTTCTTGAAGCGTCTGAAAATGAACATGCCGTTGCAAACGGATGCGTCGTTGCAATATTTGATGGACACGCCGAAAGAGGACGTGACGATTGCCGACACGCAAATTGATTCGCCGTACAACACTTATCAGCATGTCGGCTTGCCGCCCGGCCCGATTGCGAATCCCGGCATGGCGTCAATCGAAGCCGTTCTGCACCCGTCGGACACGGATTATCTTTATTTCGTCGCCGACAGAAACGGGCACAATCATTACGCCTTCACTTACGAGGAGCATTTAAATCTTGTCAACCAATATCGTTAAAGGGACAAGGGAGAAGGGACAAGGGACAAGTTTTCCCTTCGTTAAACCTGAGCTTTTGGCACCCGCCGGAAATTTTGAAAAACTGCAAGCCGCGCTGATTTACGGAGCGGACGCCGTTTATTTCGGCGGAGAAAATTTCAGCTTGCGGGCGTTCGGCGACAACTTCACTCGCGAAGAAATTTTGCAGGCCGTCGAATTCACTCACGCTCTCGGCAAAAAAATTTATGCGGCGGTCAATATTTACGCTCGCAACGCCGATTTCGACGAACTTGCCGACTACCTGAAATTTTTGGACGCGGCGAACGTCGATGCGATTTTGGTTTCAGATTTGGGCGTCATGACTTTGGCGCGGAAAATTACCGATTTACAAATTCACGTCAGCACACAAGCCAACGTCACGAATTTTCACGCGGCGAATTTTTTTCACGAACTTGGCGCAACTCGAATCGTCCTTGCCCGCGAACTCACCCGCGACGAAATTTCGGACATCAAAAAAAATTGCGCGGCGGAACTTGAAATTTTCGTGCACGGCGCAATGTGCATTTCGTATTCGGGACGGTGTTGGCTGTCGAAATTTTTGACGGGACGCGACGCCAATCGCGGAGCCTGCACGCATTCTTGTCGCTGGAAATATAATCTCGTCGAAGAGACGCGGGACGGCGAATTTTTTCCCGTTGCTCAAGATGAGCGCGGCAGTTACGTCATGAACTCGAAAGATTTATGTCTGCTTCCTAATCTCGGCGAAGTCATTAAAAGCGACGTTTCCTCGCTCAAAATCGAAGGGCGCATGAAAAGCGTCAATTATGTTGCGGGTGTCGTCAAAGTTTATCGGGCGGCGATTGATTCGTTCTGCGACAATCCCGAAAAATTTTTCGTTCGCGGCGAATGGCTTGACGAACTCGACAAAGTTCCTCACCGACCGTACACGACGGGATTTTTTATCGGCGACGGCAAACCGACAGAAATTTATTCCACGTCAAAGCCGAAGCGTTCGGCGAATTTTTTGGGCATCGTTCGCGAATTCGACGCGGGCACAATGACGGCAACAATCGAACAGCGCGGGAAATTTTCCGTCGGCACCCAAGCGGAATTTTTTCAGCCGCACGGAGAAACTTTTTCGCAGACGATAACCGAAATGCGTGACGTTGACGGCGTGGAAATTTTATCTGCGCCGCACGCTCAACAGATCGTAAAAATTCCCGTCGACAAGCCCGTAGAAATTTGGTCGCTGTTGCGCGAACCGATATAAAATTTTTCGAGTAACGACGTTACAAGGGAGCCGATAACATGAATAAAATTTTGAAAAATATCGCACGCGCCGAAGTGCTCAGCTTGAAAGATTGCGTTGCCTGCGCGGACGGGCAAGTCGTCAGCAAAACGTTGATTCAAAATAACGGCGTTGGAATTACGCTTTTTGCTTTCGCGGACGGCGAAGGCATCAGCACGCACGAATCGAAAGGCGACGCGCTTGTCACAGCTCTCGAAGGCACGGGACGAATCACAATCAACGGCGAAAATTTCACGCTCAAAGCCGGTCAATCGATTGTCATGCCTGCGAACGCGCCGCACGCGGTTTACGGCGAAGAAAATTTTAAAATGCTTTTGGTCGTGGCATTTCCGCCCGATTTTCGCGACGAGTGATTTTGGGAGTTGACAGCATGAGTATCTTTGGAAAAATTTTCGGCGGCGGCGAAGATGCCGAGCCGATTGAAACCGTCAAACTTGAAAACGGCGTGCGCAAAGCCGGTCGCATTCAAGGTCGCGTGCAAGGCGTCGGCTGCAGATTTTTTGTCCAGTCCAACGCAAAAAGTTTGGGCATTACCGGCTGGGTCAAAAACATGAGCGACGGCTCCGTCACGATGGAATTGCAGGGCGAGGCGGCAACCGTCGAACATTTAATCAACAAAATCAAAAAGGGCAACGACTGGATTCGCGTCACCGCGTCCGAGTTTGAGGATTTGCCCGTTGTGGAAGGAGAGAACACATTTGCAATCCGATACTGAC
>CAMUZL010000060.1 GCA_947165185.1 uncultured Selenomonadales bacterium | reverse complement strand
GGTTGCGGGAGTCACTGAAACGACTAGCAAAACTAACTTGGTTGCGGGAGTCACTGAAACGACTAGCAAAACTAACTTGGTTGCGGGAGTCACTGAAACGACTAGCAAAACTAACCGGGTTGCGGAGGCAACTGAAACGACTAGCAAAACTAACTTGGTTGCGGAGGCAACTGAAACGACTAGCAAAACTAACCGGGTTGCGGAGGCAACTGAAACGACTAGCAAAACTAACCGGGTTGCGGAGGCAACTGAAACGACTAGCAAAACTAACCGGCCGTCGGAGCGCGAAATTTTTTTGACTTTGCGCAACAACGGCGGGCAATACGTTTTGGAGATAACCAACCACTTCGCCTTGCCGATAGAGGTCGGCGAAAACGGTTTACCTTGCACGAAAAAAATCGGGCACGGATTGGGTATGGCGTCTTTGGAAATTTTCGCGAACAAACACGATGCCTTTGTCGATTTTTCGCACGAAGGCGGACTCGTTCGCTTCACCGTTTATTGGAACGATTATTTGTGAGCAAAGTAGCGCATGTAGCTGACTTTGACTTCTTTTTTTTTGCGCTGACTTATCGGAATCGACGTGCCGTTCATCAAAATGAAATCGTCCTTTTCCATGGATTTGACGTAATCCATGTTGATAATGATTCGGTGATAGCATTCCAGAAATCTTTCGTCGGAGAGCAAAACTTTGGCGAAGTCGACATATTTGTCGGCGGTGACGAAAGTTTTTCCGTCGGCAAGGTGAACGCAAAGCCTGTGCCGATAATCGATGTCGACGTAGAAAATATTTCGCAACGGCACGGAAAAAGTTATCCCGTCGGCGGTCACAATCAGTTCGGGAACTTCGGCGTTGATTTTGCGGAAAATGTGCTCAAAAGTTTTGGCGAACTCCTGCGCGTGACGAACAAGCGGCTTGATGAAATATCCGACCGCGAAGACGCGATAGCCGTTGAGAACGAAATTGTCGTTGCCCGTCAAAAAAACGATGTTGGCGTCGTCGTCGCCGCGTGCGCGGATAATTTGGGCGACTTGCATTCCGTCAATTTCTTCCATGCAAATATCGAGAATCACCAGCTGAAAAAGTCCGGGCTTGAACACGTCGAAAAATTCTTTGGCCGACGTGAAAGTTCGGATGCTGACTTCGTCTTCAAGCGTCGACCAATTTTCGCGGAGATATTCTCTGATGTAATTTTCGGCGGCGTTCAGTTCGATTCTTTCGTCGTCGACAATCGCAATGTTCATAAAAAAACTTCCTTCGCTGTGGTTTTGAACATTAAAGCACAGAACGAAAAATTTTTCCGAATCACTTTTGCGCCGTAACCAATCACTTTTTCGATGAGAAACAGCGCGGAAAGTGATTTTTTTGTTATGTGTATCTCGCTTGGTTTTCATGCGCGAACTTGTCGGGCAAATCGTTTTATGCTTTTGGTGAATACGTAACGGAATTTTTGAAGTATACAAGAATACATTGCTTGATATACTTGCGTGCGGATTTTGTTATGCTATAATCGCCGCGTCAGCTGATAGCAGTTATCGTAAGGAAGTGGTTTTATGATGAATAACGGCGACACGGCATGGGTTTTAATCAGCGCGGCATTGGTTTTCGTAATGACGCCGGCGGTTGCGCTTTTCTACGGCGGCATGGTTCGCAGCAAAAATGTTCTCTCGACGATAATGCAGTCGATGTTTATCCTCGGCATGATTTCGGTCGAATTCGTCCTGATTGGTTACACGCTCGCTTTCGGCTCGGACGTGAACGGATTAATCGGCGACTTGTCGAAAGTCGGCTTGCAAAACGTCGGTTATAACCTTCTCGACGGCGGAACAGTTCCCGAACTGGCATTTGTGGCGTTCCAATGCATGTTCGCGGCGTTGACTCCCGCGCTGATAACGGGCGCATTTGCCGAACGCATGAAATTTAAAGGCTTCGCGTTGTTGATGCTCCTTTGGGCGGTTTTCATTTACAACCCGATGGCGCATTGGGTATGGGGCGGCGGCTTCCTTGCTCAACTGGGCGCGTTGGATTTTGCGGGCGGGCTCGTGATTCACATTTTGAGCGGCGTGAGCGGCTTGACGATTTGTATCCTGCTCGGCAAGCGTCACGGTTATGGCAAGTCGGCAATCGTTCCGCACAACATCCCGATGACGGTACTCGGTGCAACCGGACTTTATTGCGGGTGGTTCGGATTTAATGCGGGCTCTGCGCTCGGTGCAAATGAACTTGCGGCAAATGCTTTCGTCGTCACTCAAGTTGCGGCGGCGGCGGGACTTCTCGGCTGGGTTTTGGTTGAATGGATTCGTCACGGAAAACCGACGGTTATCGGCGCGGTCTCCGGTTGTGTTGCGGGACTGGTTGCGATAACGCCGGCTGCGGGTTACGTGACTGTTCTGCCGAGCGTCGCGATCGGTTTTATCGGCGGCATTGTCTGCTACTTCGCGGTTGCCGTCGTCAAAGCGAAATTCGGCTACGATGATTCACTTGACGCTTTCGGCGTGCACGGAGTCGGCGGCATGTGGGGCGCGATTGCAACGGGTCTTTGGGCAACGACGGCAGTCAATCCCGACGGCGCGAACGGACTTTTTTACGGCGAAACGAATTTGTTCGTCGCACAGATTCTGTCAATCGGCGTCGCTGTGATTTTCGCGGTAGTCGGCTCAACCGTGCTTTACAAAATCGTTGACGCGATTGTTCCTCTTCGTGCGGACGAAGATGAAGAAATTTCCGGACTCGATTTGGTCGAACACGGCGAACGCGGTTACAACACGGGCGTTTTTTCCGGCACGTCAAACATTTTCGGCGGCTCGGAAGAATTCAGTTTGACCTTGTTCCCCAGCGTGAAAAGTTCGCAAAGTTGAGGTGCGCTCATGGACAGAAAAATTACAAAGATTGACATCATTACTCGCCCGTCGAAACTCGAAGAACTCAAAGACGCGCTCAACGCAATCGGCGTGCTCGGTATGACGGTTTCGCAAGTTTACGGTTGCGGACTTCAGCGCGGGCACAAAGAAGTTTTTCGCGGCAAAGAGTACGACGTTAATCTTGTCCCGAAAATAAAACTTGAAACAGTCGTTTGCGAAGTGCCCGTCGAAAAAGTTTTGGAAGTCGCGCAGAAAGTTTTGCGCACGGGCGAATTCGGCGACGGAAAAATTTTCGTCTACGAACTTGCCGACGCGGTCAGAATTCGCACGGGTCACCGCGGCGTTGAAGCGATTATGGATATTCCCGGCGAAAAGCCATAAATTTTTTGGGAGGTTACCGAAATGAAAGATTTGCTTTACACAATCAAGGCGAACACTCCGAAAGATGAAATCATCCGTCAGCTCAAAGAACACCCCGAAATAAAATTCGTGTCTCTTGTCGGCATTGATCTTGCGGGCAACGATACAGACGAAAAAATTCCCGTGCGCATTTTCCTGAAAGACATTGACGATTTTTACGCGGGCACGGCGGTTCAAACCGACGGCTCAAGCGTCGTTTTGCCGGGCATTGCCACGCTCAACAACGCGAAAGTCGACATGCCCGTTGATTCTTCCGTCAACTGGTTCGTCGATTACAACTACGAATATTTTGACGACGACACGAATAAACCCGTCGGCACGCTGAGAATTCCGAGCTTTTTGATTCACGAGGGCAAACGCGTCGACAGTCGCGCCGTTTTGACTGACACGCTTTCTTTCGTCAAGCGCGAACTGCTGGAAATTTTCCACGCCCGCCCGAACATTGACGGACTTGAAGTCAACGGCACCGATATTTCCGACATAAGTTTCACTTCGGCGACGGAACTTGAATTTTGGGTAAAAACTCCGCTTGAAGAAGCCGCAATCGAAGAAATGAGCGCGTCGCAGGTCATGCAGGAGCAGTATTGGGAACGCACGCACGGCGCAGTTCGTTGCGCGTTGGAAAAATGCGTCGTCGAACTCGACAAATACGATTTGGGCGTCGAAATGGGTCACAAAGAAGTTGGCGGCCTCAAAGCGCAGATTGACGAGTCGGGTCACCTTACTCACGTTTGCGAACAGCTTGAGATTGATTGGCGATTTGCCGACGCCGTTCAAGCTGCCGATAACGAAATGTTCGTGCGCACAATCGTCAAAGAAATTTTCCGCGCCGAAGGTCTCGAAGTCAGTTTCAAAGCGAAACCGATGATTGGTTTGGCGGGCAACGGCGAACATACGCATATCGGGCTTGCCGCCGTCACCAGCGACGGAAAAATTCACAATCTCTTTGCCGCAAAAGATCCCGCACGCGATTTTATGAACGCTGTCGGCTACGGCGCGATTATGGGCTTGCTGAAAAATTACGAGGTCATCAATCCGTTCGTCAGCGCGACAAATGATTCGCTCAACCGCTTGAAGCCCGGCTTTGAAGCGCCCGTTTGTATCGTCACGTCGCTCGGTCACACGCCGAAAATTCCAAGCCGCAACCGCACGATTTTGGCGGGACTGATTCGCGACTTGCAAAATCCGATGGCGACACGTTTTGAACTGCGCGCCTGCAATCCGTACACGAATACTTATCTGGTTTTGGCGGCGGCTTATTCGGCAATTCTTGACGGCGTGCGTTACGCGATTGATAAATCTGCCGTCGACCTGCTCACCGAACTGAGCAAAAAAGCGGGGCAAGACGGTTTCTATCTTGAAAAATCCCGCGCCTATCGTTCCGAAGCCGACGTTTTTGAAGATTACACCGCCGAGGAACGCGACGCAATGTTCGGAGCACCGCCCGCAACCGTTTGGGAAAATATGTCGGCGTTCGAGAAATATCCCGCGAAAGTCAAAGTCATCACTGCCGGCGGCGCACTTCGTCCGCAAATCATCAAGTCGTTCAAAGAAGGCGCGTTGATTCGTTGGAAGACCGAAATAATCGCACGGATTTTGCCCGAAATGCGAAACATTGTCCGCAAGGCTCAACTTATCGAAAGCAATTCCCGCACCGACCAAGATTCGTACAACTGGAACAAACTCAAAGACGCGCGCGAATATCTTGCCAAAGATTCAATCGACAAAAAATCGCTCTTCACGCGCCTGACAAATGCGCTAAACGACGGCGACTTCGCGACCGCGTCAAAACTTCAAGTCGAGATGTACGACAAGATTGAGGAACTTAAACGCCTCCACGAAGAATACGTGAGAAACAATATCTGATTTTTTTACGGGGCGGCGGGCAGTTCGCTCGCTGTCCTTTTTGATTGGAGGATTCGAGATGTGCAGAATCGGAGCGGTCAAAAGCAAAAAGCCCGTTTATCCGTCGACGGCACTGCGCTTGATGTTGCCGCAACAGGAAGGTCACGACAATTCGGGTTTCGCAATGGTGATGCAGGATTTGGGCGGCGTGTTCGCGTTGTACAAAGACAAGCCGCTTTTGTCAATGGCGTGCACCAAACAGGGGGCGCGGCTCGTCGAAGATTACATGTCGGCAAAAAATTTCGTGAAAATGGCGGAGTGGTTGCCCGTCCCGAACAAGCAAAGCGGTTTGGATATTCAAGCAATGCCGTATTACATTTTTCGCAACTACGATTATCCCGAACACTACGACGACGCGGAAAGTCGCGAAAATTTGCTTTTGGACACGCGACTTGCCTTGCGAAAAATTTTAACCGAGTCGAATCAAGGCTACGTTTATTCTTTTTGGCCGGACGTGCTGACGCTCAAAGAAATCGGCGACCCGCGTGACATTGCGACTTATTTTCGGCTTTGGGACGACAACGAAACTTTGTTGGCGAAAAATATCATCGTTCAATGCCGACAGAACACGAATTACAAAATCGTTCGTTACGCGGCGCATCCGTTTTTTCTGCAAGGCTACACGCTGTGCGCAAACGGCGAAAATACTTTCTATACGAAAAATAAAGAGTTCCAAAAAAATCTTCACCGCGGCTATATCGGCTTTGAGTCGGATTCGCAAAATTTTTTGTACACGCTCCATTACGTCTTGCACGAGTTGAAATGGTCAATCCCGTATTACAAGCACGTTATCACGCCGTTGCCGTTCGCGGAAATTGCCGAACGTCCCGACAAAGAAATTTTGCTGTCAATTCGTCAATCGCTCGCTCATCTTGAAATTAACGGTCCGAACACGATTATTGCCGGCTTGCCCGATGGCAGGATGATGACTTGTTGCGACTCGAAAAAATTGCGACCCGTGGTTGTCGGCGGCGACGACACGACGATTGCAATTTCTTCCGAAGTCTGCGGCATCAACGAAATTTTGCCCGACAGAAATTTTGAGCGCGACATTTACCCGAATGAACGCGAAGTTGTCGTTATCGATAACGATTTGGGGGTGACGAGATGGAAGCAGTGAAAGTTCAAGACATTGCCGTCAATGACTTGCCGTGGAAAATCGAATACAACGCGGAACGCTGTACAATGTGCGGCAGTTGCGTCGCGTCGTGCACTTTCAAGGCGATTAAGGTTGAAGTTCAGCGGAAATCCGTCACGTTCTCCGAAGCAAATCAGCCCGTGCCGATTCACCGTCAACTTGCAATTCCCGTTATCAAACAGGTTGCCGACATCAACAACGCCTGTCGCGGTTGCGGCATGTGCGAAAAAGTTTGTCCGAATAACGCGATTCGCGCCGTGAGAAATTCCGACAACCGCAGAAATTTGCTTGCCGCTCGCCCGATTAAGCGCGGCGGTCGCACGAATTTGAACGCTCAACGCACGCTCGACAAAATTATCGTCGGGCGAATTTCGCAAATGACTGACCCGTCACTTGATTCGATTCGTCACACTTTCGATATTCGTTCGCCGTTGGGACGTGTTTTGTCGCCGAAAGAATTGCCGTTTCAAGTTGACGGCGGCAAACTCGTCATGACGAAAAAAACTCCGCCCGTGCGCTGGATTTATCCGCTGATTTTTTCGGATATGTCAATCGGCGCACTGTCAACTCGTGCGTGGGAAGCTGTCGCAATGGCGGCGGCGTATCTCAACGAACGTTGCGGCTTGCCCGTGCGAATGAGTTCCGGCGAAGGCGGAATGCCCGTCAAACTTTTGGAGTCGGAATATCTGAAGTACTTCATAATTCAAATCGCGTCGGGACATTTCGGCTGGAACCGAATCATCAAAGCGATGCCGAAAATGAAAGTCGACCCGGCCGGCGTGCTGATAAAAATCGGGCAAGGCGCAAAACCCGGCGACGGAGGTTTGTTGCAAGCGGAAAAAGTTGCCCCGCACGTGCAGGCAATTCGCGGCGTTCCGAAAGCAACGTTGTCATCCCCGCCGAATCATCAGGGACTTTACTCGATTGAAGAATCCGTTCAGAAAATGCACCTGTCGTTGAACGCGGCGTTCGGTTTTCGTGTACCCGTCGCGATAAAATGTGCGGCGTCCTCAACTTCCGTTTCGGTTTACAACAATCTTTTGCGCGACCCTTACAAAATTTGCGGCGGATTTTTTATCGACGGAATTCAAGGCGGCACGGGCGCGGCAAATGAAATTTCGCTTGACCACACGGGACATCCCGTCGTTTCAAAAATTCGCGACTGTTACAATGCGGCGGTTGAGCAAGGCGCACAAGGACAAATTCCGCTTTACGGCGGCGGCGGTATCGGCTTGACGGGCAACGCGGCGGCCGATGCGTTCAAAATGATTTGTCTCGGAGCGAACGGAGTTTTTTGCGGAAAAATTTTAATTCAGTTGCTCGGCTGTGTCGGCAACGAAAACGGACGCTGCAACGCCTGCAATACGGGCAAATGTCCGACGGGAATTTGTACGCAGAATCCGCGATTGGTCAAGCGGCTCGACGTTGACAGAGGCGCACAACGAATTGTCGATTACGTGCTTGCCTTCGACGCGGAGTTGAGAAAATTGATGGCACCGATTGGCAACAGCTCCCTGCCCGTCGGCAGAAGTGACGCGCTTGTTTCCACCGACAAAGCCATTGCCGACAAGCTCGGAATTCAATACGTTTGCTGAGGAGGCGGGCACATGTTGAAAATTAACACGATTAAAAGCAACGAACGCATGTCGACGCAAGATTTGTTGCTGATGATTGAGTCGGCGGTAAAAAATGGCGAAACTGATTTCGACATTGCGGCAAGCGGTCAACACGACATTGGCGGCCCGCTTTGGCACCCTGAAGGTCGCACGCTGAAATTTCACGTCACGAATGCCGGTCAACGTGTCGGCTCAATGTGTCTGCCGAATACCGAAATTATTGTCGAAGGTTCGACTTCGGCTGATGTCGGCTGGCTGAATTCGGGCGGCTTGATAACCGTCAAAGGCGACGCAGGCGACACGGCGGGACATTGCTCAAGCGGCGGAAAAATTTATATCGGCGGGCGTGCCGGAACTCGAACGGGTTCTTTGATGAAACATGATCCGCTTTACGAAGAGCCGGAACTTTGGATTTTGAAAAACGTCGGAAGTTTTTCGTTTGAATTCATGGGCGGCGGACGTGCGGTTGTCTGCGGCGTCGACTGTGAAAATTTTTCGTCGGTGCTCGGTGAGCGTGCTTGTGTCGGCATGGTCGGCGGCGTCGTCTACGTGCGCGGAAAAATTTCCGATTATCCCGATGACATTCTTTGCCTTGAACTTGACGCGGAAGATGTTGACTTCCTCAAAAGCGGCATGAATCAATTTTTGAACGCGATTGAAAAATCCGAACTGATTGCCGAGTTGTCCGATTGGCGCGAGTGGAAAAAACTTCGCCCGCTGACTTTCGAGGAACACAAGCCGAAAGTTTTGCCCGACCTTGCCGAGTTCCGAAAATCCGATTGGGTTAAAGGCGGAATTTTCAGCGACGTGGCAGTCGACGATTTTGCCGTTCTCAACACGGTCAATCGCGGGAAATATCGTCTGCGCGTGCCGAGTTGGGACAACGCAAAATTTTCCGCGCCGTGTCAATTTTTCTGTCCGACGGGAATTCCCACGCAACAGCGGATAAATTTTTTGCGTCTGGGGAAAATCGACGAAGCTTTGAAACTCGTTTTGAAATATACGCCGTTCCCCGCGTCCGTTTGCGGAACGCTCTGCCCGAATCCCTGCATGGAAGGTTGCACGCGCTCCACGATTGACGAAGCGATTAAAATCGGCGCGCTTGGTTTGCAATCGGCTAACGTTGAAATTGCCCCGCCGAAAAATTTCACGGGCAAAAAAGTCGGCATAATCGGCGGCGGAGTTGCGGGACTGTCTGCGGCGTGGCAGTTGCGCTTGCTCGGTCACGAAGTCACGGTCTTTGATGACGCGGAAAAAATCGGCGGCAAACTCGCGCAAGTCATTCCGCATTCACGGATGCCGCAAGAAATTTTGCAAGCGGAACTGAATCGCATTGAAAAAATCGGCGTTAAATTCGTGACGAATTGCAAAGTCGATGCCGAAAAGTTCAATCAGATTTGCGACGACAGCGACGCGGTTTTGATTGCGACGGGCGGGCACAAAGCTCGTTATTTCCCGTGGGAAGGCGCGGACAAATTGACTTTCGGCATCGACTTTTTGAAAGCGATTAATCGCGGCGAAAAACCGAACGTCGGCAAAAAAGTTGTCGTTATCGGCGGCGGAAATTCCGGCATGGACGTTGCCACTTCCGCTTACGAACAGGGCGCGGAAAGTGTCGTTGTCGTCGACGTTGTCAAACCTGCCGCGTTCCCGAAAGAAATTCGCCGTCTTGAAAATTTTGGCGGAAAAATCGTTTGGCCGTTCGTGACAAAAAAAATCACCGACGAGGGAATTTTTTCCGACGACGGCAGATTTATCGAAGCCGACCAAGTTATCGTTTCAATCGGCGAAGCTCCCGTGCTTGATTTCTTGCCCGAAGTGAAGAAATTTCGCGATTGGCTCGTTCCCAATGCCGACAAAACCATTTTGCCGAAAGTTTTTGCGGCGGGCGACGTTATCAAGCCCGGCAGATTGACGGACGCTATCGGCGACGCAAGGTTGACTGCGTTGATGATGAATCAATTTTTGCGCGGCGAAAAAATTTCTCCGCTGCCTAAGAAAAAAATTGTTCCGCCCGAAAACCTCTCCAAAAAATATTTCGAGAAATGTCATCACTGCGAATTGCCCGACCCGATGCATGAACATTTGCGTTGCGTGAGTTGCGGAACCTGTCGCGATTGCAAAATGTGTTTGAATTCTTGTCCCGAAAAAGCAATAAGCCGAATCGAACACGAAGACGGCACGTGGGAATATTTTTCCGACGAAACGAAATGTATCGGTTGCGGAATTTGCGCGGGCGTGTGTCCGTGCGGCGTCTGGAACATTTCGGACAATCCCGAAGAAATAAAAATGTACAGGCTTTACAACGTCGGCTGATTTGAAATCGGGCAATGACGTGAAATTTTTGTGCGACCGCAACAGCGCGGTCATTTTTTATTCGCGTTATCGGTCTTTTTGAAATGGGTTTGGCGTTGTTGCGCTGATTCGCCGAGTCCAAATAAAATCATTTTTTCAGATCGGACACGACTGAGCAGAAAAAAGTTTGACGCTGTGAAAGTGAAGATTTAAAATACATGAAAGAGCGATAGACTTGAAAAGATGATTTCACGGGAGGAAACGCGCCTTATGAACACAACCGTATGGCATCTGATTACACTCGACGCGAACAACTTGCTTTGCAACATTCCGAAACGGAACATTGTCAAAAAGAACGGAAACTTCACGGTTTCATTCAAGTACGACCTCTCCGACAAAAACAACATCATTGACCGCGACATTATTTTAAAAGAGGACGTCTTCGCCGACAACGCCCTGTTTTTCCAGCTGAATAAACTGGTGCCCGAAACTTCAGAAAAAGAAAATGCGTTGCGAACTTCAATCGTTTTTGTAGACTTCAGCGAACTCTTTCGCGAAAAAGATA
>CAMUZL010000059.1 GCA_947165185.1 uncultured Selenomonadales bacterium | reverse complement strand
GCGCAGGTTGCGCCTCAACGAAAATTTGCGTTCAATGGTTCGCGAAACGAATTTGAGCGTCAAAGATCTGATTTATCCGCTGTTCGTCGTGGCGGGCGAAAACGTTCGCGAAGAAATTCCGTCAATGCCGAATTGTTTTCATCTGTCGGTTGACAACGCCGTCGAATTGGCGAAAAAAATTTCCGCGCTCGGCATTCCGTCGGTTGAAGTCTTCGGTTTGCCCGAATACAAAGACGAAATCGGCTCAAGCGCGTGGGACATGAACAGCCCCGTGCAACGCGCAATCGCCGCGATAAAAAAATCCGTGCCCGAATTGATTATCGTCGGCGACGTTTGCTTGTGTCAGTACACGACGCACGGACATTGCGGGAAACTTTGCGGGCATTACGTCGACAACGACGAGACCTTGAAACTTTTGCAGAAAGTTGCCGTCAGCCAAGCCGAAGCGGGCGCGGACATTGTTGCGCCGTCGGACATGATGGACGGACGAATTTCCGCGATTCGTGACGCGCTCGACGATAAAAATTTCGTCAACGTTTCAATCATGAGTTACGCCGTCAAATACGCGTCGGGCTATTACGCTCCGTTCCGCGACGCCGCCGACTCCGCTCCGCAATTCGGCGACAGAAAACAATATCAAATGGATTGCGCCAACGTTCGCGAAGCTCTCAAAGAAGTTGAACTCGATTTGAACGAAGGCGCGGATATTATCATGATTAAACCCGCGCTTGCTTATCTCGACGTGGTGACGAAAGTTCGCGAAAAAATTAATCGTCCCGTCGCGGTTTACAACGTCAGCGGCGAATATGCGATGGTCAAAGCCGCCGCGATTAACGGTTGGATTGACGAACGACGAATCGTCACCGAAAATTTAATCGCGATGAAACGTGCCGGCGCGGACGTTATCATCACTTATCACGCGATTGATTTTGCCGAGTGGCTTTGAAAATTTTTTCAACCGCAAAAATCCGTTATGGCGGATTTTGTAAAATGAGTTTCAAAAACCGTTTCAAACGCCCAAAATCGTTTTCAAAACCAAATTTCGCCTTCCAAATTCGTTTTGGGAGGTGTTTTTTATTTCAACGCGCTGTGTTACAATCTTTTCAGCAAATTTCGAGGAGGAATCGCTTTGAATTTAAAAAAATCTCTCGCCGCGTTTACCGAAGCGAAAAAATTTATGCCGGGCGGCGTCAACAGCCCCGTGCGTTCGTTTTCAAGCGTTAATTCCAATCCGCCGTTCATTTCGCACGGCAAAGGCTCCAAAATTTTTGACATTGACGGGAATTCTTATGTCGATTACGTTTTGAGTTGGGGACCGCTGATTTTGGGGCACGCACACGAAAAAATTGTTGCCGCGCTGAAAAATGCCGTCGAACGCGGAACAAGTTACGGTGCGCCGACTTTGCTTGAAACTCAACTTGCAAAACTCGTGAATAGAATTTTTCCGTCGATGGAAGTTATGCGAATGGTAAATTCCGGCACGGAAGCCACGATGAGTGCGTTGAGAGTTGCCCGCGGATTCACAGGTCGCGAAAAAATTATTAAATTCGTCGGCTGTTATCACGGGCACAGCGATTCATTGCTCGTTAAAGCCGGCAGCGGCGCGGCGACGTTCGGCGAACCCTCAAGCCCCGGCGTCACTCGCGGCACGGCGCAAGACACGATAACTTTGCCGTACAACGACATTTCTGCCGTTGAAAAAGTTTTTTCTCAGTGCGGCGAAGAAATTGCGGCGATTATCGTCGAACCCGTCGCGGGAAACATGGGACTTGTCCTGCCGAAAGAAAATTTTCTGCGCGGACTTAGTGACGTGACGAAAAAATTCGGTGCGCTTTTGATTTTCGATGAAGTCATGTGCGGTTTTCGAGTTTCACTCGGCGGTGCGCAGGAAAAATATCAAATCACGCCCGATTTAACTTGTCTCGGCAAAATTATCGGCGGCGGACTGCCCTGCGCGGCTTACGGCGGTCGCGAAGAAATTATGCGCAACGTTTCGCCCGACGGACGAATTTATCAGGCGGGAACTTTGAGCGGCAACCCGTTGGCGATGACTGCGGGCATTGAAACTTTGACGATGTTGCTTGAAGACGATTTGCCCGAAAAAATTTCCGCCAAAACTTCAAAGCTCGTCGACGGGATAAAATCTGCCGCGAAATCAGCGAACGTCGCGATTCAAACGCCGCAAGCCGGCTCGATGTTCGGAATTTTTTTCAGCGCGAACGAAGTCACGAACTTTGACGAATCAGCCGCCGCGAATCAAGAGATGTTCAAAAAATTTTTCGCGTCGATGTTGGAGCAGGGAATTTATTTCGCGCCGTCGCAATTTGAAACGCTTTTCATGTCGGCGGCTCACACGGACGAAGACATTGCGCGGACGATTGACGCGGCAAAAAATTCTTTCGAGGCTTGCAAATGATTGACGAACTTAAAAATTTTGTCGCCGACGGAATTTCTGCGTGCAAAATTCTGGTTGTCGGCGACGTGATGTTGGATAAATATTATTTCGGCGAAGTCACGCGCATTTCGCCCGAAGCTCCCGTCCCGATTGCTCACGTTTTGGACGTTCGCGAAACTTTGGGCGGCGCGGCGAACGTTGCGCACAATTTGGCGTTGCTCGGCTGTGAAACTTCGATAATCGGGCAAGTTGGTCGCGACAATCACGGCGAAATTTTTTTGAGCAAATTAAAATCTCTCGGCGTGAATTTTTCGGGCATGATTGAAACTTCAAAGCCGACGACGACGAAAATTCGCGTGATAAGCGGACATCAGCAAATGATTCGGCTTGACTTCGAGGACGCGACGGAAATTTCGGCGGCGGACGAACTGTTAAAAAATTTTTCCGAGCAACTGCCGAACGTCGACGCGGTTATTATTTCCGATTACGGCAAAGGCGTCTGCACGAAAAAAATTTGCCGCGAAATTATCGGCGCGTGTCGTGCGCAAAAAAAATCAGTCGTCGTTGACCCGAAAGGCGACAACTGGCAAAAATATTTCGACGCAAGTTTTATCACGCCGAACTTGAAGGAATTCAACGCCGTCTTGCCGAAAAAAATTCCGAACGTCGACGCCGAAATCGAAAATTCTGCGCGGAAAATTATCGACGAATTTAATCTGCGCGGATTGATTGTCACGCGTTCGGCAAAAGGTTTATCGCTCGTCGACGGAGAAAAAATTTCGCACATAAAAGCTCGTGCGCAAGAAGTTTTCGACGTTTCGGGCGCGGGCGACACGGTCATTGCGGTTTTTGCGTTGGCGTTGGCGGGCAATTTGAATTCGGAAGCGGCGGCGTATCTTGCGAACGTTGCGGCGGGCGTCGTCGTTGCGAAAGTCGGCACTTACGCCGTAAATCGCGACGAATTGTTATCTGCGTTGTGAATTTATAACGGAGCTTGATTTATGAACAGACGCGATTTTTTAAAATTGTCGGCATTGACTGCGGCGGGATTTTTTACGATTCCAACCAATCAATCTTTGGCACGAAAGGAGCATACTTCGATGAGCATTCACATTGCGGCGGAAGTCGGCGAAATTTCCGATCGAGTTTTGTTGCCGGGCGACCCCGTGCGCGCAAAAATTATCGCCGAAAATTTTTTGTACGGAGTTTACCAATACACGGACATCAGAAATATTTACGGCTTCACCGGCACTTACAAAGGCGTTCCCGTTTCCGTGCAGGCGACGGGCATGGGCATTCCGTCAATTTCGATTTACTTGCACGAGCTGATTGAAATTTACGGCGCGAAAAAATTGATTCGTGTCGGCACGTGCGGCGGCATGAACGAACATATTCATTTGCGCGACGTTTTGATTGCTCAAGGTTCGTCGACAGATTCATCAATCGTCAATCAAGTTTTCGGCGGCGCGGTGAATTTTTCTTTGCTTGCGGACTTCGATTTGTTGAGAAAATCCGTTGAAGTTGCCGAAGCTTTGAAATTGCCCGTGAAAGTCGGCAACGTCATTTGCACGGATTTATTTTATAACGACTACGACGACCCGAACGGTACTTTCGGCGACGGCGAGCATACTTTTAACGACAAACTGCGCAAGCACGGAATTTTGGCCGTCGAAATGGAGAGCGCGGCACTTTATCTGCACGCGGCGGCGGCGAACGTTCAAGCATTGGCGATTTTCACGGTCAGCGACGATTTGTGGCGCGGAGAATTTTGCACCGCCGAAGAGCGTCAATCTTCGTTCAACGACATGATTAAAATCGCGCTGGAGACAATCATTCAATGAGCAAGAAAATTAAAAAGACCAACGCCGCAAGAATTCTCGACGGGCTGGGCATTGATTACGAAATTAAAACTTACGAAGTCGACGAAAATGATTTATCCGCAGTGCACGTCGCGCAAGTTTCGGGCTTGAATATCGAAATGATTTTCAAAACTTTGGTGGCACGCGGCGACAAGTCGGGTGTCATCATGGCGGTTATCGGCGGTGGCGACGAATTGAATTTAAAATCTCTTGCGAAGGCGAGCGGCAACAAATCCGTCGAAATGATCGCGTTGAAAGAACTTTTACCGTTGACCGGTTACGTGCGTGGCGGTTGCTCACCACTGGGCGCGAAAAAAAATTATCCCGTGTTCGTCGACGCACGCGCCTTGACGTTGGAAAAAATTTCCGTCAGCGCGGGACAGCGCGGGATGCAAATTGTTTTGTCGCCGCAAGATTTGATTCGTGCCGCGAATGCAACTGTCGCCGAATTAATTTTCGCGAATTAATTTTCACCGACAAAGCAACGTGACGTTACCGCAGAAATTTATTTGGTGTTTGCGTTTGGAAAGCGAATTCATTAATAAAATTGTTCCGTCGCTTTTAAAGCGACCGCTGGCAAAGTTTTATGACGATTCGTTCCAAAACTTCCGCGCCGCCGCGTCCCGTCTTCAACATGAAATCAGCGTCCGCCAATTCCAAAAAAACTTCTTCCAAAAGTTTCGACGGATAAGTTTCGGCGTTCGCTCCGAGTTTTTGAGCGATATACGGATTCATTCCGAGCGGTTCGCCGAGTTTGCGACCTTTGACGCCGCGTGCCATGAAAAATTTTGCGCGAATCAGTTGCCGCACGTGTCGCACGAGCAAAGTTGTCGCCACAAGAATTTTCCCCGGCGTGCGATCTTGCGTTCGGAGCAGGTAAACGGCTTTTTGAACTTTTTTTTCGTCGACGGCGTCGGTCAGCGAGAAATTTGAGACTTCGGGCGGAGCGAGCAAATTTTTTCGCAAATCGGCCGCCGTTATTTCTTTGCCCGTGACGTTGAGCGCAACCCGTTCAAGTTCGTTATCCAAACTCCACAGCGAAATTTCCGGCAAAATTCCCAATCGCTCATTAAAATATTTCCACGCGTCGGGGCTCATGATTTTGCCGAGCGAACGAAGTTTTTCCTTCAACCAATCGGAAACTTCCCACGGGCGCAAACAATCCGCCTCAAGCACCGCGCCGATCTGCGAAATTATTTTGTAAAACTTGCGCCGCTTGTCCGCCGCCTTCACGACGAAAATTACAAAATTTTTCGGTTGCATGTCCCGCAAAACTTTTTCGAGGCGCGGGGATTTAAACTCACTGCCGAAAAGCATTGACGCGTTTTTGACGAGCACGACATTTTTGTCGCTGAAAAAAGGCACGGCGTCAATCGTGTTGATGATTTTGGAAATTTCGGGCTTGGTGTCACAATCGATTGTCATCAAATCGGTTTTCGTGTCGACGTTGAGCCGCCGGAAAATTTTTTCGCGTGCCTTGTCGATGAAATAATTTTCTTCGCCGCACAAAAGGCAGACGTGTTTGACTTCGTCGTCGAGCGCGCTCATGAATTCGTTAAATTTCATTTCCTCACCTCGAAAGGAGTTTTTTTTATGTTGCTTCGTGATGTTTGCGCCGAAATTAATCTTGACGCGATTCGACACAATTTTAACGAGATTCGCCGACATATCAACCCCGCGTCGAAATTTTGCTCTGTCGTCAAGGCGAACGCTTACGGGCACGGCGCGATTCAAGTTGCAAAAATTGCCGTCGATTGCGGGGCGGATTTTCTTGCAGTCGCCACGGTTGCGGAAGGTTTGGAACTTCGCCAAGCGGGTTTTAAGTTGCCGATTTTGATTTTGGGATTGGTGCCGCAGGACGCCGCAGAAATTGTCGTGGAAAATAATTTGACGCAAACAGTTGCTGATTTTGAACTTGCCGAAAAAATTTCCGCCGCCGCCGTCAAACTCGACAGGCTTGCAAAAGTTCACCTGAAGATTGAAACGGGCATGGGACGTATCGGTTGCGCTCCCGACGAGGCAGTTGACCTTGCGAAAAAAATTTCCGCGTTGCCGAACGTTGAGCTTGAAGGTTTGTTTTCGCATTTCGCGGACGCTGATTCAATCGACAGAACTTTTACGCGTCGACAGATAAAAATTTTTTCGGACGTTGCGGAAAAAATTCGTGCGTCGGGCGTCGAAATAAAAATTCGTCACCTTGCCGAATCAGCTGCGATTTTGGACATTCCCGAAGCGCATTTCGACATGGTTCGCGCCGGAATTATCAGCTACGGGCTTTATCCTTCGGACGACGTTCGCCGCACGATTGAATTAAAGCCCGCGATGAAACTCGTCGCCCGTGTCGCTTACGTGAAAAAAATTTCTGCGGGAACTTCAATCGGTTACGGTCGCGAATTCGTTGCACAACGCGATTCGATTATCGCCACGTTGCCGCTCGGTTACGCGGACGGTTACATTCGCGCTTACAAAAATTTTCACGTCGAAATTCGCGGCAAGTTGGCTCCAATCGCGGGAAGAATTTGCATGGATCAAACGATGATTGACGTGACGGACGTTGACGGCGTGCAAGTCGGCGACGAAGTGATTTTATTCGGCTCGGATAAAATTTCGATTGACGACGCGGCGCGGCATTTGAACACGATTAATTACGAAGTCACCTGCCTGATTTCGTCGCGTGTCGAAAGAATTTTTGTGACGGGTGATTGACGTGATTAAATTCGACGAACTTCAGCGCGTCGGCAAGGCGTTAATGTTGCCGGTTGCGGTGCTCCCCGCTGCGGCAATTTTGTTGCGTTTCGGCGCGAGTGACCTGTTAAATATTTCCGTGCTTGAAAAAGCGGGCGGCGCGATTTTTGAAAACCTGCCGATAATTTTTGCAATCGGTATCGCGTTCGGTTTGTCGCGTGACACGAACAACAACGGTGCGGCGGGACTTGCGGGCTTCATTTGTCACGCGGTGTTGACCACGTCGCTGAAAAGTTTGAACGCCGAAATTAACATGGGAGTTTTCGCGGGCATTGTCAGCGGCTTGATTGCGGGTTTTCTGTACAATCGATTTTACAAAATTCGTCTGCCGGAATATCTGGCATTCTTTGGCGGGAGGCGTTTCGTCCCGATAATCACGTCGTTTGTCGCGATTTTGCTTGCAATGATTTTTTCCGTGATATGGTTGCCGATTCAAGACGCGATTAATTTCATCGGCAACACGATTGTAAATTCGGGCGGCGTCGGCACATTTCTTTACGGATTTTTAAATCGCCTGCTGATACCGTTCGGGCTCCACCACATTTTGAACAACCTGGTTTATTTCGTTTTCGGCACCTTCACGACGGCGACGGGCGAAGTTGTTCACGGCGACTTGACGAGATTTTTTGCGGGCGACCCGACGGCGGGAATTTTCATGTCGGGCGGCTTCCCCGTGATGATGTTCGGACTTCCTGCGGTTGCGTTGGCAATGTATCGCACGGCGAAACCCGAAAACCGTCTGAAAATCGCGGGCGCGTTGGCGTCAATGGCGTTGACTTCGTTTTTGACGGGAATCACCGAGCCGATAGAATTTTCGTTTATGTTCGCGGCACCGCAACTTTATTTCTTGCACGCGATTTTGATGGGGCTGTCAATGTTCGTCTGTCAGGCGGCGGGAATTTTGGTCGGTTGCGGATTTTCGCCGAGCTTGATTGATTTGGTTTTGAACTGGGGAATTTCCACGCGTCCCGAACTGATTTTGCCAATCGGACTGATTTTCGGCGCGATTTATTATTTCGTGTTCAGCTTCGTGATTGTGAAATTCAACCTGCCGACAATCGGGCGCGGCGACGAAGAAACTTCCACAGGCAATAAATCCGACACAAGCGACTTCGCGGGCAAAATTGTTGACGGACTCGGCGGCATGGAAAATTTGCTTGACGTTCAAAACTGCGCGACGCGGCTTCGCGTGAAAGTCAAAGACGCTTCCAAAGTCGACGAAAAATTTTTGATGTCTTCGGGCTCGAAAGGCGTTATCGTCAAAGGCGACGCGATTCAAGTTATTATCGGCACGCAAGTTGAATTTGTCGCCGACGAAATAAATTCCGCACGCAAGACTTAAAAAATATTCCGCAGCTTTGCGAAGAATTTTGCTTTGAACAATCGGAATTTGAATTCGTTCAACCCGAAACGCGGCTTGCGAATGTGCACGCGGTAAAGTTTATACGGATTTGTTTCGAGCGTGTTTAAGCCGGCGTCGCCCGTCACCGCCGTCAAATATTGTTCGCGCTGAAGAATTTCGGCTATCTCGTCGTTAAATGCGCCGTTCGGGTAAGACAGGCTGTAAATCGTTGCAAGTCCACTCCACTCCAAAAATCTTTTCGAGTCGCGAATTTGTGTAAGTTGCGTTTCGGCGTCGAGCGAAGTCAGCGGCAAGTGATCCGACGTGTGCGAGCCGATTTCGATTCCGCGCCGTTGCATGTCCTTGAGTTGTTCGAGCGACATGTAATTTTTTTTGCCGACTTCGTTTGTGATGACGTAGACGACCGCCGTCATTTTGTGCGCTTCCAAAATCGGCAACATCGTCGAATAATTGTCCGCGTAGCCGTCGTCGAAAGTCAGCACAATCGGCTTTTCGGGCAACGTCGCCTTGCCGTGAACTGCCCGCATGAAATCTTGCAATGTTATCGTCGTGTAACCTTCCGCCTGCAAAAAGTCCAGCTGCGCGGAAAATTCGGCGGGCGGCACGTTGTAGACTTCAAAGACCGGATCAAGTTTTTCGTCCGTCACTTGATGATATTCCAAAATCGGAAAGCCTTCGGGTTCGGGCAACAAAAAAATTATCGCGACAAAAATTATCGCCGCCACAAACAACGCCGCGCAGATTTTTCGCAAGTCGCTCACCTCCAAAACGTCTACAAGCTAACACGGAAAATTTTCGTTGTCAAAAATTTTTTGCGCTGTTAAGCACAGAAATTTTTCCGCGTGAAGTTTTGTCACAAAAAAATTCCCCGACGGTTGTGTCGAGGATTTTTTTCGGGAAGTCAACGGCGCATTAATCGAACGAAAATCAACGTGGCGTCGATGACTGCGGCAATGAGCACGATTACAACTTCCGAATCCATTTCCACGCCCGAAGAATTTATCGGCGACGGGTGCAACGAAAAATACATGCGCGGCAACACGAAAACCAAAAACGGCACAGTCAACACGCTCAGGAGCGAATAGACTGCCGAAACTTTTGCGCGAACTTTTTCGTCGGTGACAGCCGCCCTAAGCGTCAAATACGCGCCGTAAATCAAAATCAGCACGAAAATTGTCGTCTGTCGCGGATCCCAATTCCAATACGCGCCCCAAGTCAACTTGCTGAAAATCGCGCCGCTCACCGTCGACAAAAGCACGAATACAAATCCCAACTTCGCCGCCCGTGCACTCAATTCGTCGAACGAAAAATTTTTTGTCCGCAAAAATTTCGCCGCGAAAAATGCACTCGAAAAAAACGCAACGACCGCAACCCAAGCCGTCGGCACGTGGAAGAAAATTATTTTCGCCAATTCGCCGAGACCTTTTATCGGCGGTACAAAAAAAATAATCGCTGCGACAATCACCGCCGTCAGCAGAAAAATAATTTTGTTCATGAGTCCTCACAAATAATCATACAAAATCGAACTTGCCAAAATCAAAATTGCATCGAACGCCAAAATTACCACGAGCAAACTTGAATCGACCTGCGCGGGCGTGAAAGAAATTTCCGTCAATCGAATCGCGGGGAGAAAAATCGGCAACGTCACGGGGAAAAGCAATATCGGGAACAGACCGCCCTTGACAGCCGCCGAAGTCGTCAACGCCGCAGTCAGCGTGCCCGCCGCCGCAAGTCCGATTAATCCGAGCAAAACCGTCGCGAGCAACAAAAAAATTTTTTCGACGCCGACATCGAACAGAATCAAAAATATCGGCAAGATAAATGTCGACAGCGCAACCAGCGACAAAAACGCCACGGACATTTTACCGAACAAAATCGCCTGCGCGTCGCCGTAAAGTTTCAGCGTCGGTAAAGTCCCCGCCTGCGCTTCGTCGTCGAAAGTGCCCGCAAGTCCCGCGCCCGCCGCAAAAAAAATCACGACCCATAAAATTGCCGCCAAAAATTTTTCGTCGAGCAATGCGCCGCCCGTCGACAAACTCAAACTTGCCGTTGCGGTAAGCGCGAACATCATCATTGCCGCGAAAGTTGCCCGCCGCCGCAGGTTCAGTAAAAAATCTTTTCGGACAATCGCAAGCACGCAATCACATCGGGAGCCGAATAATTTCATCGCAAATATCAGCCTCAAGTTTATCGTTCGTCGCCAGCAAAATAATTTTTTCGGATTTGGCGGCTTGAATTTCGGCAAAAAAATTTTCGCGTCCCGTGTCGTCGAGATTGGCGGTTGGTTCGTCAAGCAACCAAATATCCGCGTCGACGGCAAGCAGAATCGCGAATTTCAAACGTTGCCGCATTCCCGTTGAAAAATTTTCCGTGCGTTCGTCGCCGAAAGTTTTCATGTCCAAGCCCGTGCGTCGACCGAGTTCAAAAATTTTTTCGTCGGACAAAATTTTTCCGCGCAGACGTGCGAAAAATTTCAGATTTTCCAAAGCGGTCAAACCGTCGTAAAGTTTCATTTCGGGCGACACGGCGGCGATTTTTTTTTCGTCGGGGAAATTTACCGTGCCGCTGTCGGGATTAATAATTTTTCCCGCGAGTTTGAGCAACGTGGATTTTCCCGCGC
>CAMUZL010000058.1 GCA_947165185.1 uncultured Selenomonadales bacterium | reverse complement strand
GAGTTTTTCATCTGTTGCACTTAGATTGTACATTCGAGCAAGCAAAGAAAAAGTAAATCTCAAAACTCAATCACCGAAAAATTCATTTTCCGCCGCCAAGCACAGCATGTGATAAATCGGCAAGTGAAATTCCTGTATCGTGTGCGCTTCGTCCGCCGGCACGCAAATCGACGCGTCCGACAAATGCCTGAGTCTTCCGCCGCGCCGCCCCGTCATCGCCACAACCGTTATGCCCATGATTTTTGCGACTTCGACCGCGAACAAAACATTTTCCGAGTTGCCCGACGTGGAAATCGCAAGCAAGACATCTCCACTGCGACCGAGCCCGAAAATTTGTTGCGCGAAAATCAATCGCGGCGTCACGTCGTTTGCAAACGCCGTAAGCAATGAAGTTTCGCCGACCAAACTCACCGCAGGCAATGCGCCTTGAAGATTCGCCTTGAAATATTCGACATCGGCGGGAAAAAGTTCCTGCGCCCGTTGAAGAAATTCGGGACGACAATTTTCAATCCGTCGCGGCAAACGAAAACTTTTCATCAGTTCGCCGACGATGTGCATTGCGTCCGCCGCGGAGCCGCCGTTGCCGCAAGTGATAAGTTTGTTGCCGCGTTTGAAGCCGTCGAAAATTTTTTCCGTCACGTCGAAAAGATCTTGCCGACAAACTTCCAGCGCGGGATAACGTTTAATCAGTTCGTCAATAATTTTTGCCGTTGACTCTTTAATTTCAATCGCCTCCGTTTGATAGGAACTAGGAACTAGTAAGGATTAGTAAACTAGTCCCTAGTCCCTAGTCCCTAGTTCCTAACTGCATTAAAAAGACTGCCGACCGCGTTTGACGTGACCGACAGTCGAATTTTTTTATGACGTTGTCGAAAATCTTATTTGACGTTGACGACGATGTCAGCTTCGTCAGCGTCTTTGATAATTTTGACGCCGCTGTCCTTGAGGATTTGCGCCAACGTGTTTGCAACGACACTTTCGCCCGACAGGAACGCCGTCTTGCCGCTCAGCGCGGATTCGCTTGCCTCGACAATCGCAATTTCGTCGCCGATGCGCAGTTTCGGAATCGGTTTGTCTTCCACGTGCAACGAGCCTTCAAGCAATTCGTCTTTGTCGTCGTTGAACTTGATGACGATATGTCCGAGGCTTTTGATGTTGTTGTTGACTTCGTTGCCGACGTTGAGAATTTTGAATTCGCTTTCGCCGATTTTGAGCACGTCGCCGGGTTTAATCACGTCCGTGAGTTTGTTTCCGCTGTGCAGAACGGAAAACTCGCGAAGCTCCGGCAAAACCATTGAATCATCGAAGATGACGAGCATTTTGACGAGTCCCGTGAATTTCGTGACCTCGCCGCCGATGCCCACGATTTTTGTGCTGTAATACTTTTTCGCCATGTAAAGCCCTCCCGTAGACCAAATGAACTTTTCAACAAAATTTACGGAAGAATTCTTCAAGCCGGCGATTAATCCTGCCGTCTGTTGCCAATATTGAAAAAATTTTTTGCGCCGCGCCGATTTGTTGAATTGCCAACCGCGCTAAAGGAATATTTCTTGACGCGTCGAAGAAAAGCCGCGAAATATTTTTATAGGAGAGGATAATCATGACTGACTTGGCACGCGAACTTTTGGACGGCGTAAACAAAAACGATTACGTCAAAATTCGCTACGGCACCGACCAAAATCAAGATTCGGCTGAAGGCATCGTGACGGGCTTGACGGAAAATTTTCTGACGCTCACAAGAGCTGACGGCGGACGACTGAAAATCCGCGTCGATGACTTGCGTTCTTTGGATATGCCGCCCGCGCCGAACAATTTCGCTCCGCCCGCGCCCGTGCAAAATTTTTCTCAACCGTTGACGCAAAATTTCTCGCCGCCGCAAACCGTTATGCCTGTCGTTGCCGACGGAATGAAAATCGCCCGAAAGCTCGTCAACCTTGCGCCCGCCGCGCCGTATAATTTCATTGCGAGAGATTGGCTCGAAAAAATTCGCGACATCAAGCAAAGTATTTTTGACCAAAAACTTAACCGCGACGTGAATAACATTTTGGCTTCGATGAAAACGGCGGTGAAAAATCGCGACATTGCTTACAAATATCACGACCTGCGCGCAAAAATTTTGAGTATCTGGGACGATTGCGACGTTGATTCGGATTACGAAACTTTTTATTTGATGCTCGGCGTGCTGGCAGTTTGCGCCAAAGAATACGCAAATTCTTTTGAGCCGCTGATTCGTGTGCGGGAATATTCGTTGGCAGCTTTTGCCGCATCCTGTGCCGCCAAATACGATTTCGCGGAAATTTTTCTGTTCTGCTCACTTTTAAACGGTCAGGAAAAAACAATCAGCCGCCAACTCGCAACCGTCTGCGCGAATAAACGCGACGTTACCTTGATGGAAGAAATTTTGGACGCGAACCGTGACGACGAAAATTTTTGCGAACAAGTTGCCGCCTGCGCAAAGCTGATGTTTGACGTTGCCCGCGTCGATATTGATTTGGACATTGACGAAAATCTTTCCGGTTACGACGCGGCGAAAAAATTTTTGGACGCCTTCCCCGAAAATCTCAGACGTGACAGCGGCATTTTGAATTATTGGCGCGAATATCAAAGTTACACTTTCCCCGAACCGAAAATCGTTTCCGAAGCTCCCGATTACGAGTCGGGGCGTTTGACGGGCAGAATTTCCAGCTACAACCTGCAGGGAGCATGGGGTTTTATTTCGCCCGAATATTTTTTCCACGTCGGACAAATTTACGATTACACCGAAAGCGGAATGCTCCTGCGCAAAATGCTTTACCTTGATTTGTGGCAACAACTTGAAGTTTCGTTTTCTATCGGCGAAAGTATCAAATATCCCGGGCGCACGGCGGCAAGCGGCGTCGAACTGACCGAAAAAGGTTACGAGGAAGCGCTGGAACTTTTGCGCACCGGAAAACCCGCGCCGATTAAACACACCGGCGTTGTCGAGGCTTATTTCCCTTCGTTCTCGAACGGGCGCGTCGTTTCAAACGTCGACGGAAATACTTATCTGTTCAAACTTGACGACATTGTCGACCCGTGGCTCAAAGCGTTTTTCCGAAACATCAACGACCGCAACATCGAAAATCAGGAAATTATTTTCGAGGCGGCGGGCAAAAAAGCTCTCAACGTTTGCTGGCACGAGCCGCCCGAATTTTATCGTGAAAGTTGCGAAGAATTTGTCACCGACGAAGACCGCGAAATTTGGCAAAAATTTTTGACCGCGCAGGAAAACGCGGGACAAAAGCCCGAACTTCCCGCAGAAGATCCTTACAGACTCTATCGCTACGTCGCGTTGCCCGAAGTGAAACCTTCGCCCGCCAGCGAAAAAGTTGCGCCGCTTGCCTGGCGAAAAGATTTGCCCTGCGAATGAGGTATCGTCATGAGTACTGAAGCTGCAAAAAAATTTTCTTTGGATTGGAACGGACGCGGCAACGAGATTAGCGACACGCAAAAATTTTGGCTCGCGTTGCTCCGTGACGTTTTGGATGTCGACCAGCCCGAAAATATCATCGACTTTCAAAAGCCGATTAAAATCGACGGACAGACGAAATGGATTGACGGTTACATTGCGCGGACGAAAGTTTTGATTGAGCAAAAATCTTTCGGCGAAGACTTGGACAAAAAATTTCATCAATCCGACGACGAATATCTCACGCCTTTTGAACAGGGCAAGCGTTACGCCGACAACATGGTTGATTCCGAAAGACCGCGTTGGATTATCACCTGCAACTTTGGCGAATTCAATATTTTTGACTTGGTCGAAATGAATTCGCTTGAATATCGTTTCGGCGGGGAAATTTATCGGCCGTTTAATTTCAAGCTCGCCGAAATACATTTCATGTGCCGCAGGTTGAAATTTCTTGTCGACCCGAACGTCACCGATGTCAAGCCCGAAGTTCAAATTTCCAAAGCCGCCGCCAATATCGTCAAAATAATTTACGACGACTTCAAAAAAAGTTATGCGCGCAACAAAGTCGCAGATTACAAAAATTTTCTCGACAAACTCTGCACGCGACTGGTCTTTTGCTTTTACGCCGGTCACGCGCAGATTCTCGACGATAAATTTTTCAAGTACCTGTCGAAGTTTGAAGCCGAGCAACGTCTTAACGCTCTGCAAAAAATTTTCGACGTTCTCAACACGCCAAAGGAAAAGCGACCCGAAAATCTCGACGAAGACTTGAAAAATTTCCCGTACATTAACGGCGGCTTGTTCGCGGAAAAAATTCCCTTGCCCGAATACAGCAAATTTGACGGCGACCCGACACGGAGTATCAATGCGGCGGACAATCCGGACAAATTCAACTGGCGAAAAATCGATCCGACGATTTTCGGCGCGTTGTTTGAATCAATCCTCAACGAAGAGGAACGGCGCACGGGCGGTATGCATTACACCATGCCCGAAAATATTCACAAAGTCATTGACCCGCTGTTTATGGACGACCTGCGCGAAGAATTTATCGCCGCGAAACATAAGCAACTGAAAAATCGCCCGCAAGCTTTTTTCGACCTGCAAAACAAAATCGCCGCGTTGACTTTCCTCGACCCCGCTTGCGGTTCCGGAAATTTTTTGACCGAAACTTACATGAGCCTGCGCCGTCTCGAAAATGAAATTTTGGGCGAGTTGCGTGCCTTGAAAGTTCCGTTGCCCGAAAATCCCGTCAAAGTTTCCATCAATCAATTTTTCGGCATCGAAATTAACGACTTCGCCGTTGCCGTCGCTCAAACCGCGCTTTGGATTGCGGAAAATCAAATGTTGCAGGAGACCGAAGGCGAAATCGGTAAACCTCTGGAGGCGTTCCCGATTAAAAATTATCCCGAAGTTGTTTGCGAAAACGCCAATCAAGTTGACTGGCAAAAAATTTTCGGCGAACACGCGCCCGAAAAATTCGACTACGTCATCGGCAACCCGCCCTTTCGCGGTGCGCGCAACAAATCCAAACAACAAAAAGACGACATCAAAAAAGTTTTCGGCAAGCGTGACAACCTCGGCAACCTCGACTACGTCACTTGCTGGTACAAAAAAGCCGCCGACTTCATTGGCGGGACCGGAACTCGTTGCGCGTTCGTGTCGACGAATTCAATTTGCCAGGGCGACAGTATCGGCGCGTTGTGGAAAAATCTTTTCGGCGAAGGAATTCATATCGACTTCGCGCACAGAACTTTCAAATGGCTGAGCGATTCGGACAATCCCGCGCACGTTCATTGCGTCGTTGTCGGGTTCAGTAAGGCTCCCAATTCCAAACAGAAAATTATTTTTGACGGCGAAGAATTTATCGAAGCGGAAAATATCAACGCGTATTTGATTGACGGCGAAAATGTTTTTGTCGAAAGCCGAAACGAGCCGCTCTGTGCCGTGCCCGAAATCGGAATCGGCAACAAACCTATCGACGACGGAAATTATCTGTTCACGCCCGACGAATTGGAAGATTTTTTGAAACGCGAACCCGCCGCCGAAAAATTTATTCACCCGTGGTACGGTGCCGACGAATTCATCAAAGGCAAAAAACGTTATTGCCTGTGGCTGGGCGATTTGTCGGACGCGGAGATTGATTCAATGCCTCTTTGCCGTGAACGCGTCGAAAAAGTTCGTGCTTATCGTTTGGCGAGCAAAAGTCCCGGCACGCGCCAAATTGCAAACACGCCGACAAAATTTCACGTCGAAAACTTTCCGCACGGAAAATTTCTTGTTATGGCGAAGACTTCTTCGGGCGAACGTCAATATATTCCGATGGGATTTATGGACGATTCAGTTTTGTGCAGTGACAAAGTTTTTATTCTTCCCGACGCGCAGATTTATCATTTCGGAATTTTGACCAGCTCAATTCACATGGCGTGGATGCGAATGACGAATTGCCCGCTCGGAACAAGTTACAGTTATTCGATTGGGATTGTTTACAATAATTTTCCGTGGCCGAAAGTTGACGAGCGTCAGCGGAATTTGATTGAGCGTGCGGCGCAAGAAATTTTGGACGTGCGAAAAGATTTTCAGACGTGGACATTTGCCAAACTCTACAACGAAGACACGATGCCGCCCGAATTGCGTTGGGCGCACAATGCAAACGATTATGCGGTTGCGCTTGCTTACGGCTTTGAAAAATTTTACCAGGACGAGCCTAAAGTTGTTGCCGCGCTGATGAAGTTGTACAAGCGATTGACAAATTAACGGGCGTGTGATAGATTTTCCATAGTCAACAAGACAAATTTAATGGCAGGTCGTCGGTGTGTGCACGTCGACTTCCTCCCGATTGATACGTGGGTTTTTTTGGAAGCCGTCCGACAAACGGCTTTTTTTCGTGCCCGAATTAATTGTTCAGGAGCGCGAGCAACGCAAGGATTGTGTTGACGATGTTGAGAATGAGGTTAATCCAGTCGAACTTATCCATAACGTCACCTCCTCTCTTTCGAGAGGAGAGCCGACCACCCAGACCTGCCGCGCTGAATATAACACACGTTCAGAAAGTTTTCGAGGTAAATTTACGCGGCGTTGACAAATTAATTTGCGTGTGATAAATTTTGCGTGTCGAAAATACGACAACTGCAGTGTGTAAGGCTCGCAGTTCTAACATAATTTCACCGAACGAAAACCCCGTACAGCTTGAGGAACTGTGCGGGGCTTCGTTTTGCCTAACCGGTTGAGGATTCCGATTGTCCGGGGCAATAAGTCAGTTGTTTCTGCCGCTTACTTCGTTCTGTTGCGGATGTAGTCGAGGATCAGCCCGCCGACCACGTTCGTCAAAGAAAAATTTTGCAATGTCGCCGCGTAAAAATTTCCCGTCGAGTTAATCGGCGGGCGATTTTTTTTTGCGCAACAGACAAAATCTGCTATAATGGCGGCAAAATTTTCCTTGAGAGGAGCACGGCTCTTGAAGTTCCTTAAAAGATTTTTCGACGGCATTCAGCGCGACTTGCGATTGTTTTTGTTCGTTTTGATACTGCTGGAAATTTATCGCGGCGCATTTATTTTCATGATGTCGAATTATATGAGCGCGGATTCGGGCGCGTCGCAAATTTTAACGGCAATGTTCGCGGGCTTGCGTCTGTCGCTCAAAACTGCGGGCGCGGTAACTTTAATTCCGTTCGTGCTGTGCTCAATCGGCGGGCTGAGTTCGCGAATTCGGTTGGGCGTCGGAATTTTTTCGTCGCTGATATTTTCGTTGCTGTTTTTGTTGCGCTTCCCGTACTATCGGACGTTTCAATCGACATACGGGCTGGAAGTCGTGCAGGGGCTTCACGATGACTTGTGGTCGATAATCGTGACGATGGTCATGGAATACGGGATTTTTTGGCGATTGCTCGTCGCGCTCGTGCTGACGATTCTTTGTATCGCGGCGTTGAGCAGATTGTTGCTGATAAAAACTTTTCCGTTGCCCGAAAGCGTCATGTTCGACAACAAAAAGCTTGCAATTTTTTCGACGGCACTTGTCGCGGGAATTTTTATTTTCGGGCTGTTCGTGCGTTTCGGCGGCAGTTTCACTTACGGCAGCGGACTCAACTGGGAAAATGCGGGCGTCACCAACGACGATTTTTTGAACGAATGTATTCTTGACGACGCGCAGGCACTTTACCGCACGCGCTCAATGGCAAAGCGCATGGAGGCGGGCGAAATTTCCGGCGTCAATCCCGAACGAATTGCCGAAGCCGCGCAGGTTATCGCCGTAAACAAAGCGATTAACGAAAAAAATCTTGCGCCGTATCTCGAACGAAAAACTTCGGGCGAAAAAATTCCGAAGCCGCGACACATTTTTATAATTTTGGGCGAAACTTTCATGCAGTGGCCGATGCTCGGCAAATATGATGAACTTTTGCTTGCCGAAGGAATTAAATCGCTTATCGCTGAGGAAAATTGTTACTACAGCAGAAATTTCATGCCGAACGGCGATTTCACGTCGACGGCGATAACGGGCATTGTGACGGGCTTGCCGGACGTGAATATCCGCGTCAATTATCAAGCGCGAACTTACGAAAAACTTTACATCACGTCGATGGCACCGCCTTTCAAAGAACTCGGCTACAAAGTTGATTTTTGGTACGGCGGAATGCCTTCGTGGGATTCGATTGCGAAAATGTCGCTCGCGCAGGGCTTTGACAATTTTTACGGCTATCCGGACTTCAACGCGCCGAAACAGACGACTTGGGGCACGAAGGACGAAAATTTATTTCATGCGTTGCTGAATCATTTGGACGGGGAGCCGCCGACGGTTCACGTTGTTATGACGACGACGAATCACCCGCCGTACAATTTGGATTTGGCGGCCGAAGGTTTCGACGTGAACAAGACGGTTGAGACGCTGAAAAAATTCCCGAACATTGACGATGCGAATCAGCTTGCGATTGAGCTGGGGCATTATTGGTACATGGACGAAGTCATTGCGCGATTCGTTCACGAAACTTATGCACGTTATCCCGAAAGTATTTTCGTCGTGACGGGCGATCATGCGATTCGTTGCGATCCGTCGACGCACCCGACAATTTTTGAGCATCAAAGCGTGCCGTTCGTTTTGTTCGGCAACGGAATAACGAAAAATATTTTGCCGCCCGACGCGGTTGGAGATCACATTTCGATTGTCCCGACTTTGCTTGACTTAATTGCGCCGAAAGATTTTGCGTATTATTCAATCGCGCCGAGTTTGTTCAACAGTGACGGTGTCGGCTTCAACACGGACGCATTTTTGACGGCGAAAGTTGCGGGCGAAATTGATTCGGATTTGATTGAATGGCTGCCGCACGTGGCGTCGAACGAACTTGACAACATAAATCTTGCGGACGAGCGCGCTCACGCCATGGAAATTATTTCAGCAATGCGAACCGTCGGCTGGTGGATTATCACCAAAGGATTATTTTTCGGCGGCAGTAACTGAACGCTTAAAATCAGCGAAAAAAATCTGTGTTACGAATCGGCTACCCAAATTGTTCCCCCGCTTTTAAAGCGGGTCGGCGGCGATACTGCCAAATAAAATTTTGACTGTAAAAAAATTTCCTCATTCGATTGAGCGGGGAATTTTTTTGTGGAAAAATTTTCGGGCAAAAAAAATCGAGGACGCAATTTTTTTACGTCCCCGAAGAATTTATATTGATAAAAATGGCAACTCACTGTTTGGTGAAAATTTCGTGACGCCAAACGAGGCGACAACGTTTGAATTTCGACAATGACGCGAAGCGTCAACTGTTCCGTCGCTTTTAAAGCGACCTCATTGTTTGGTAAAAGTTTTGTCAACAACGTCGCCGATATTGCCTTGCACGCCGAGATTTTTACCGTTTTCGATAAGTTCGACGGCTCCGGCATTGCCCAAACGCAAATTGATATTTTGCTTGCCTTCCCACGAAAGATTTTCGCCCGCTTCGACGACGCCTTCAAGCACGACATTTCCGTCAACCGTCACCAAAGTCCAGCAACGATCAGTGAATTTCGCATCGACTTTCACGCCGTCAATCGGAGCAACAGGTGCGGGATTCGCATTTGCGACGGGCGTCGGATTTTCGGGTTGCTGTTGAGTTTGCACGGGCGGTTTTGTCGCAACATCCCCGCCGTCCTCGGACAGAAACGACCACGCGCCGCCCGCAAGTGCCGCGATTAGCACAACGGCCGCAACAACCAATTTGTTTGACGAGCCGCGATTTTCGCCGCGAATTTCGCCGACAACCTTTGAAGATTTTTTTTCGGGTTTGGCAGGTTTGACGGGCTTAACGGGTTTCGGTTCGTCAATGAGCTTTTCGACGGGAGTTTTTTCGGCAGGAATTTCAACAATTTTTTCGGCGGGATTCTCGCTGACGGGCGGCGGTGCCCCGTGAATTTCGGCATTGAACTTTTTGGAAAACTCATCGCCGTCCAAACCGAGAAATTTCGCGTAATTTTTGATGAAGCCGCGGGTATAAACTTCGCCCGGCAGTTTGTCGTATTCGCCGTTTTCAATGGCCTCTATGTAAAGCGCACGAATGCTTGTGCCCTGTTCGATGTCTTCGACGGATAATTTTTGTCGCTCGCGTTCTTCGCGCAACGTGTTGCCTAACATACAAACCAACTCCTTTCGGGGGCATTATAAGCGACCGGTTTTAAAAAAACAATCCCCAACTTTCGCAACGAAATTATTTCCGCAACTTGTCAAGGCGTTCGCGAATTGTCGATTCAAAACCCAATTCGGTCGGCTCGTAATATTTTACGGAAATTTTTTTGTCGGGCAGATATTGTTGACGCACGAAATGATTCGGGAAGTCGTGCGGATATTTGTAACCGATGCCGTTGCCGAAAGTTTTTGCGCCTTTGTAACTTGTGTCGCGCAGATGTTTGGGAATTTCGTCGTCGGAATTTTTCACGTCCGCAAGGGCTTTGTCAATCGCCAGATACGCCGCGTTGGATTTCGGAGCCGTTGCAATGTAAGTGACAGCTTGAGCCAAAATTATTCGCGCTTCGGGCAGTCCGACGAATTGAGCAGCTTGAGCCGCCGCGTTCGCCAAAATCAAAGCTTGCGGGTCGGCGTTGCCAACGTCTTCAGCCGCGCAGATGACAATTCGCCGTGCAATAAATTTTAAATCTTCGCCGCCGTCAATCATTTTGGCGAGATAAAAAATCGCCGCGTCGGGGTCGGAGCCGCGCATACTTTTTATAAACGCGCTTGCCGTGTCGTAATGAACGTCGCCGCCTTTGTCGTAACGCCGAATTTTTTCGCCGAGCAATTCGCGCAGAGTTTCGACGGAAATTTTTTCGGTGAAGGCCGCCTGTTCCAAAAGATTCAAAGCCGTGCGAGCGTCGCCGTCCGCGAAGTCCGCAATAATTTCAAGCGCACGTTCCTCGACGGGAAAATTTTTGTATTCGGAATCGATGGCGCGTCGAAGAATTTTTTTCACGTCGTCGGGCGAAAGTTTTTCCAACCGAACAATTTTCACGCGGCTCAAAAGTGCGGCGTTGACTTCAAAAAACGGATTTTCGGTTGTCGCGCCGATTAATGTCAATCGCCCGTCCTCGACGTAAGGCAACAAAAAATCTTGCTGAGCTTTGTTGA
>CAMUZL010000057.1 GCA_947165185.1 uncultured Selenomonadales bacterium | reverse complement strand
CCGCGTTGCGAACGTCCGTGACGGAATTGACTTCCGTGCCGTCAATGCTCAAGATAATATCGCCGCGTTGGAAACCTGCGCGGCCTGCAGGCGAATCAAGCGCGACTTGGAAAACGAAAACGCCTTTTTCCAAAGTGAGCTGATAGCCGTAACGAGCGGCGGTAGGTTTGTCGAAAATTGTCACGCCGAGATACGGGCGGGCAACGTAGCCTTTGTCCATGAGCTCTTTGATGATTGTTTTGACGGTGTTAATCGGAATTGCAAAGCCCATGCCTTCGACGCCGTTTGTCGCAAGTTTCGCACTGTTGATGCCGATAACTTCGCCGTCCGCGTTGACGAGCGCGCCGCCGGAATTGCCGGGAGAAATCGCCGCGTCAGTCTGGAAAAGTTTAACGCGCTTGTCGTTCAAATCCAGCGTGCGATTCAACGCGCTGATGACGCCGACAGTCACGGAGCCTTGAAATTCCAAACCCATCGGGTTGCCGATAGCAATCGCGGGTTCGCCTACGACAACTTCATCCGAATTGCCGAGCGTCGCCGTCGGTAAATCTTTCGCGTCGACTTTGACAACGGCAATGTCGGTCATTTCGTCCGCGCCGATCAAAGTTCCCGTAATCGAATTGCCGTCCGAGAGCGACACGATAATTTCTTTCGCGCCGGCAATGACGTGGTTGTTCGTGATTATGTAACCGTCGCTTTGGAAAATGACGCCGCTGCCGACGCCTTCGGTCTCGAACGTGCGATTAAAAATGTCGCGTGCAACAGCTTTATTCGTTATGCCGACGACCGCGGGGCCGACCGTGCGCGCCACACGAACGGCGGGAGTATTTCTCGAGTCCGAAATTTTCGCGTTACTTTCGGGCTTGTTGACCGCCGCTTCAGTGACATTTTGAGTTGTCGACACGGTTTTTTCAGCCGTCGATGTATTTTCAACGTCCGCGTCGCCGGAGCCTAAATTTCCGCCGCAACCGCTGAACGTCACCGCAACAGTCACCGCTGCCGCGCAGATTATCTTCGCCAAGTTTTTAGACTTCATGCCTAAGCACCTCCGCCGTCATTGTAATTTTTGCGTCGGCGATTGTCAATTTAAGTTTGATTAACAAACGCAGGCAAATTTGCATTGCGTGCGCGGCTGTGATATATTTCGGCAAATGTTTCATTGCGAATAAATTTCACGAGGGCATAAAAATGAGCAAACCAAACAAAGCAAATCCGCACACAGTAAAGAAGTTCGAGCTGATTGCCAACTACGTTTCGACGTGGGCGCAAACGTTGCTTAACGCAAAACCTCACGGAGAACTTTCATGTCGGGAACTGGTGTTCATCGACTGTATGTGCAACAGCGGGATTTACGAAGATGACAACGGCAACTCGGTCGAAGGTACACCGATTCGCGTCGCAAAAATTATCGCGGACATTATGCCGAATCATCCGACCCAAAAGGCGACATTGTATTTCAACGACAGTGACTCCGAAAAAATTGCAGAACTCAAAGAGTGCTTGCCGCCCGATACGGACAATTTTCAAATTCGTACAAGCACGCGTGACGGCAACGACTTGCTCAAGAATTTGTGGCCGACTTTGCGTCAGCGCGACGGAGTGCATTACTTGCTGTTCTATGACCCGTACAAGGCGGCAATAGACTGGGAAGCTCTCGCGCCGTATTTTCGTGGTTGGGGCGAATTCATACTTAATCACATGGTTTCAGACCCGCTCAGAGCACTAAAGTCCGCAAAAAGTCCCGAAGCCAAACGCAAATACGAGCAAACTTATTTGACGCCGTTCGATGAGCTGTCCGAATCCGCCGGCGGCGTAAAAGAATATGAACAACGCCTGCAAAACATCATTGATGACTTGTGCCGAAGATTGAATCGAAAATATTACGTGGCGACGGTTCCATTCTTCATAACGACCAACGCGTTGATCTACGACCTTGTTTTCTTCACGAAAAACATAGCCGGCTTTAGAAAATTCAAAACCGCCGCGTGGAAAATTTTCGGCGACAAATCCTCAAACCAACGTGCTCGCGAAAACAAGCAAGGCTCACTCTGGGAGCTACCGTCTGAAGATAAGAATTGTTACTTCGTCAGCGACATCGCAGATTACATCTTGGACAAGTTTAAAGGACGAATTGATGTTCCGTTTGAAGAAATTTACAATATCCTTGACGAACATCCGATTTTTCCGACTGAAGATTACAAATCAAAAATAAAACAAGCACTGAAGTTGACGGGACATTGCCACATAAAACAAAAGACTGCAGATTTTGTTTAGAGGTGAATTGTTTGGAATACATAACGCGAAAATCCATGCTCTATAAAACGGGCGTTGAATACGGCGATTACACGATGAATCACGTGCTCGGCTGTTCGCACGGTTGCAAATATCCTTGTTACGCCTTCCTGCAGAAAAAACGTTTCGGGCAAGTCAAAACTTATGACGAGTGGATTGAGCCGAAAATCGTCGCGAATACGTTGGAGCTTTTGGACAAAGAAATTCCGCGCCTCAAAAATAAAATTCAATCCGTGCAACTTTGTTTCGCGACAGATCCGTTCATGTACGGATTCGACGAAATTTCTGCATTGAGTTTGGCGGCTGTCCGAAAACTGAACGACGCGGGCATCAAATGTACGGTTTTGACGAAAGGCATTTTGCCCGCCGAACTCGCCGAACTTTCCGAAGCGAACGAATACGGCATTTCACTGGTATCACTTGACGAAAATTTTCGAGGGCGAATGGAACCCGGCGCGGCACCTTACGCCGAACGAATTCACGCGCTGAAACGACTGCACGAGGCGGGTTGTAAAACATGGGTGAGCATGGAACCTTACCCGACGCCGAATCTGATTGAACAAAATCTTGCGGACGTTTTGAACGCGGTCGCTTTTGTCGACAAAATCATTTTCGGCAGAACCAATTACAGCAAAGAAACTTCTTCATTTCCGACGCACAAAGAATTTTACAATGTCTGCGCGGACGAAGTCATCGCTTTTTGTCGGGAACGCGGCATTGATTATCACATCAAGCACGGCACACAAACTTAAAGTATCTAAAAAATCAGACCGTCTCCAAAACTTCGGAGGCGGTCTTTTCCGTCACGGGAAAAAAATTTTTAAAGTTTCGTCGTCCGAACGCTTGCCCAGATATGAGCCGATTAAAAACAAAATCAGCGAGCAAGTTATTCCGATTGTGATTTGGTGCAAGTTCATGATCTTGAAGCCCGCCGCCTGTGTCGCGCAGTAAATTATCGTGCCGCCCGTCATCGACAGCATTGCGCCCAATTTGTTTGCATGTTTCCAAAAAAGTCCGAGCAACAGCGTCCAGAAAAATGCCGTCTCCAGTCCGCCGAACGCGAACATATTTATTAACCAAATCAAACTGGGCGGCGTCAAAGCTATAACGAAAACCGCCGCGCCGATTACAGCCGTCGTTGCCATCGACAAAAATTTTACTCGTGCGGGCGTCACCGTGCGATTTTTCTTCTCTGCCCAATGCAGATAAACATCTTTGACGATTGCGCTTGACGCGACGATTAACAAGCCCGAAATTGTCGAGATTGACGCGGCAAGCGGGCCGATAATCGCCAGTCCGACAAGTTCAATCGGCATTGCCGTAACAATCGTCGTCGGGATAATGTTGTCGACTCCGCCGTAATCCGCCGCCGTGCCGCTCAAAACTCCGTGCGCAAGAATTCCCGTGAAGTTAATTCCGATATTCATGAAGCCGACGACAATCGTGCCGATAAGCATTGCTTGATGAAGTCCCTGCGTATTTTTGTAACTGATTCCGCGAACGACCGATTGCGGCAGGGCGATTGTGCAGATGCCGACCAAAAGCCATTGCGTAAAGTAAATAGTCCACGGCATATTTCCGAAACTGAACGGCTCAAACAATTCGGGGTTGCTGACTTCAAGCGTCGTCATAATGTTTTCGTAGCCGCCGCCCGCTTGCAAAACGTATTTTAATAACAAAACGATTCCAATCATCATCATTATCGCGCAACAAGTATCCGTCAACGCAACCGCACGAAAGCCGCCGATTGAAGTGTAAATGACGACCGTCAAGCCGAAAAGAATTAATCCCGCCTCGTAGCTGTAACCCGTCACCGCCGCGAAAAGTTTTGCGCCGCCGACGAATTGCGCCGTCATTGTCCCGCAGAAAAATAAAACGATAACGAACGCCGCGACCGCCGCCAGAAAGTCCGATTGAAAACGGGCGCGAATTATGTCGACGACCGTAACCGCATTGAGTTTGCGAGCCAAAAGAGCGACGCGCTTGCCGAAAATGCCGAGCACAAGGAAAATCGCCGTGACTTGCACGACCGCCATGTAAACCCAGCCGAAGCCGACTTGAAACGCCATGCCGGGGCCGCCGACGAAACTCGAAACGGAACTGTAAGTTGCAACGGTTGTCATTGCCAGGACGAAGCCGCCAAGTTCGCGGTTGCCGACGAAATAACTGCTGACGAAATTTTTTCCCGCTTGCTTGTGACGGACGAAAACGCTTATCGCGACCATGACGCCCATGAACGCGAGCAACGGTAAAAGCAAAATCAATGAGCGAAGATTACTTTCCATCGTCGTCGCCCTCCAAATCCATGTCGGTGAAAAGTTTTTGACTCAAAAGCGCACTGATAAAAATCGCGACGAGCCACACGCCGACAGTTCCGAGCACAGCCCAAAGCGGAATGTGAAAAATTTTCACGTCGAGGGACGCCGTGCCGAATCCCGCAACAAGCCAAAAAATAATCAGCCCGACCAGCGCAAGCCCCGTGTAAATTGCTTCGCGTCTGACCAAACTGAACTTTTGCGCGTCATTCAACGCACGATTATTTTTTTTCATGATGAAAACCTCCAAGTCTCGTCTCCCGCGATTGAGAGTACAAGCTTAAATTCCGCGCCGAATTCTATAACGCAGTTGCCGCGCTGTCAAATTAAGTTTTTCTTGCAACGCGGCAGGAAATTTATTTCGCTCAAAGAATCAAGCCGTCATTTCAAATTATGGAGGCTTTAATCATGTGGAAACTTTTTAACCAACTCAAAAATAATTTTGAACTCGTCGACCTCACGCACCCGATGAGCAATGACAGCCCGTATTGGGCGGGAATTCCCGACGGCTCCGTTGAACTCGGCAAGACGTGTTTCGATTGGGGCAACCCGATGCTTGACTGCCTGATTCAAACTTTCAAATTCCCCGGGCAATTCGGCACGCATATCGATTTCCCCGGTCACTTCGTCAAAGGCGGCGCGTTGTCGGAAAGTTACGGCGCGGCGAACATGATTTATCCGCTGTGCGTCGTCGACATTACCGAAAAAGTTGCGGCGGACGTTCATTACGCGGCGACGGCTCAAGACATTATCGACTATGAAAAAATTTACGGCGAAATTCCCGACGGCGCATTTGTCGCGCTTTACAGCGGCTGGTCAAAGCATTGGCCGAATATGGACGCAATTTCGGGCATTGCGGACGACGGCAGTGAAAATTTCCCGGGCTGGTCAATCGACGCGCTCAAATACATTTACGAGACACGCAACGCCGCCGCGAACGGACATGAAACTTTGGACACGGACGCTTCAAAACTTGCGGCAGAGGCGGGCGATTTGGCCTGCGAACGTTATTTGCTGTCGAAGGGAAAACTTCAAGTTGAAGTAATGACGAATCTCGACAAAGTTGCTCCGGCGGGCGCGGTTCTGTTTGTCGCCTGGCCGAATATCGTTGGCGCAACGGGCTTGCCTGCGCGGTTAATTGCTCTCACGCCGAAAAAGTGACAAGAAAAGTCGAAAAGTGTTGCAACCGTGTCTTGAAATTATTTTCAGATTGTGCTAGATTAGGCGCGTCTTACGAAGAATCACGAAAATTTTGGGGAGGTTTTTTTCATGGCAGTCAGTTTGAAAAAGGGGCAGAAAGTTGACCTCACGAAAACGAATCCCGGCTTGAAGGAAGTTCTTATCGGTCTCGGCTGGGACACCAACAAATACGACGGCGGCAGCGATTTCGATTTGGACGCGGCGGCATTCCTGCTCAGCGGCGCGGGCAAAGCCAATGCCGACAGCGATTTCATCTTCTACGGCAATCTCAAACACGCTTCCGGCGCGGTTGAACATCTCGGCGACAACTTGACGGGCGCGGGCGAAGGCGACGACGAACAAATTATTGTTGACCTCAGCAAAGTTCCCGAAAACGTCGAGAAAATTGACTTCACCGTCACGATTTACGAAGCGGAAGAACGCAAGCAAAATTTCGGACAAGTCGAAAATGCTTTTATCCGCGTGGTAAACAAGGCGACCAACGAAGAACTTATCCGCTACGATCTCGGCGAAGATTTCTCGATTGAAACGGCTGTCGTTATCGGCGAACTTTATCGCAACAAAGGCGAATGGAAATTCAACGCCATCGGCTCCGGCTTTGAGGGCGGACTCGCCGCGCTGTGCAAAAACTTCGGCGTCAACGTGTGACTAGGGACTAGGGACTAGTTCTCGATTCCTAATTGATTTTCCGGCGTCAACGGTGACAACAACTAAAATCGCGAATAAATCAGCGGTTGGCGGTTTTTTACTGCCGGCCGCTTTTGCTAACGAAAGGATGCCTTTGCCGTGAAAAAAAACGCAATCGTCGCTGCGGCACTGCTCATTTCGGCTTTAATGGCGTGGGCTTATTCGCAACCGAGCCGCTATCCTCTTGTGCCGACGGGTGAAAACGTAAAAATTCCTGCCGATGCTTTTTATTACAACGGGCATCACTATTACGTTTTCAACAACGTTGCCGACACGTGGGAAGAAGCGCAACTGTACTGCAAAAATCGCGGCGGATATTTGGCGATTATTTCGGACGCGGCGGAAAATCGCAACGTCTATGACATGATGATTGCCTACGGTTACAGAAATGCCTACTTCGGACTCACCAACCTTTACGAAAAAGGCAACTGGTGTTGGAGTAACGGCGAACGTGCAACTTACACGAACTGGAGCGCGGGCGAACCGAATAATTGTAACGGCAACGAACATTACGGCATGTATTTCCAAAATTCGCAACCCTATCAATGGAATGACGGCAACTTCAGCGACGCCGAAGGAAACGGCGGCAGAGCTTTCATTTGCGAATGGGATCAATGATTTTTAACCGGAAGGAGAATTTATCATGGCTGTCAATCTGCAAAAAGGTCAAAAAGTTTCTCTCAAAAAATCCAACGGCAAAAAACTTTCCAAACTCATGGTTGGTCTCGGCTGGGACGCTGCCGAAAAAAAATCCGGCGGCGGATTCTTCAGCAGTCTTTTCGGATCGTCACCCGACAACATCGACTGCGACGCGTCAGTTTTCGTCTGCCAAGGCGGCAAATTCGTCGACAAAAATGATTTGGTTTTCTTCAACAACCTGGAGCACAAAAGCGGTGCTGTCAAACACATGGGCGACAACTTGACGGGCGAAGGCGAAGGCGACGACGAACAAATTTTTGTTGACCTGGACAAATTGCCCGCACAATACGACAAGTTGATTTTCGTCGTCAACATTTACAAGGCCGTCGACCGCAAGCAACATTTCGGCATGATTAAAAACGCGTACATTCGGATTATCGACCCCGACAGCCGCGAGGAACTTTGCCGCTTCAACTTGAGCGACAATTATACCGACATGCTTTCCATGATTGCGGGCGAAGTTTACAAACGCGGCGACGAATGGAAATTCAACGCGATCGGTTCCGGCACGAAAGACACGGGGCTTGGCGAACTCAGCGAAAGATTCAAGTAAGCCATGAAAAAATTTTTCGCGCTGATAATCTGCGCGCTTGTTTTGAATTTTTTTGTGCCCGCGCAGGTTCAAGCCGTCGACGAAGATGCTTTGACCGCAAGCGTCGAAAATTTTTATTCGACATTGCCCAAAGCCAAAGGCGATTACAAAAGTCGTCAACGCCCGATTTTGATTCAAGGCGCAATGAACATTGAAACGGACGTTTTGATTCACGCGCTGAAAAATCCCGTGGCGTATCGCGAGCTGAATTATCTTTTCGTCGCGGGCACGTACAAAAATTATCCCGTTGTCGTCGCCCGCACGGAGATAGGTTTATCGAACGCGGCGGCGTCCACGGCTTTGGCGATAAAAAAATTTAATCCCGTTGCCGTAATCAATCAGGGCACGGCGGGCGGCTATCTTCCTTCGCAGGACGTTGGCGACATCGTTATCGGCGACAAAACTATTCCGTCAAGCGCGTACAAAACCGCTTACTCACCCGAAGGCGCGGGCATTGACATCACGCAACAGGAAATGCGCGGTCTTTACGCTTTCGACACGGCGTCGGGAAATTTCACGCGTCACGGCGAATTTCATTGCGACACGACGCTTTTTAACATTGCCTTTGCCGTCGCCAATGCGCACGAAAATTTTAAGGTCGTCAGCGGGACAATCGCCACTGCAGACACGTGGCTGAATTCCGTCGACTATATCAATTTCCTGCACGAAAAATACGGCTCCAGTTGCGAGGAAATGGAGACCGTCGCCGCCGCGCAGATTTGTCAAAATGCGGGCGTCCCGTTTATCGGTATCCGCGTTATCTCAAACAACGTCATTACCGGCGAAAATTTTGACGTGTCTTCGGCGAAAGTCGCGCAAGATTTTGTTTTGCTCGTCGTGGAAAATTATATCCGTGACGTGTTGAAAAAAATTTCGGAGGCTTGCTAACAGTTAAAGAAAAGTTATAACAAGTTATAAAACATTGTTGATTTTTGAAGTATTGGCGGTGAGTAAAATGCTCAAGTCGTTTAAAGTCATGCTGGTGCCGAACAATCATCAGCGGACGCGCTTGTTTCAATTCGCGGGGACGGCTCGTTTCGCTTACAACCGGGCTTTGCAAAAAGAACGCGAAGCTCACGACGCGGGCGAAAAATTCATCAGCAACTTTGATTTACGCAAGGAATTCACAGTGCTTAGAAACTCCGCCGAATATCCGTGGCTCAAAAGCATTTCAAACAACGTGCCCAAACAAGCGATAAAAGATTGCGTCGACGCTTTCATCAACTTTTTCAAGAAGCAGAGCCGTTATCCGAAATTCAAAAGCAAAAGACGCGGCGACTTCAACTTTTATCAGGACACGGACAAAATCCGAATCACGGCGACGCACGTTAAACTTGAGGCGATAGCCACAAGCAAACGTCGTAATAAACAATGCTTGAATTGGATACGACTTGCCGAACACGGGCGAATTCCTTTGGGCGTGAAGTACAGCGAACCGCGAATAACGTTTGACGGGCTGAATTGGTGGCTTAGCGTCGCAGTTGAATTTGAACCTGAAAAAACGCAAGCTGACGGCGAATCACTCGGCATCGATTTGGGAATAGGCAATAGAAATTATTCCCTAGTCCCTAGTCCCTAGTCCCTAAACAGCGTAGGTTGCAACGCTCCATCTCGCGAAAATACGAGATGAATACGACGAAAGGAGAAGGTTACTCGAAAACGCGCAACATTATAAAGAGCGAACGAAAACTTTTACGAATTCATCACCGATTGGCGAACATACGACAAAATTATCGACACCAAATCACAAGCGAAATTATCGGACGAAAACCAAATTCGATAACGCTTGAAGATTTGAACGTGCAGGGCATGATGTCGAACCGTCATTTGTCCAAAACAGTGCAGGAACTGGGATTTTACGAATTCCGACGGCAAATTGAGTACAAAGCTCAATGGGCGGGAATAACCGTCGTGATAGCCGACAGATATTTTCCAAGTTCAAAGACCTGTGTTACTTGCGGACACGTGAAGAAAAATTTGCGACTGTCGGAGCGGATTTATCACTGCGAAAATTGCGGCAATGAAATTGACCGTGATTTACAGGCGGCGATAAATTTGAGACAATACGCAAGTTGATTGGATGAAAAAATCTACCCGTTCGTTAGCGGGGAAGTTAAGCCTGTGGAGCGTCACACCAAACGTAAATAGCTTCGGCAAAAGCGGATGCCTTGAAGCAGGAATGAAACATAAGAGTTTTTATAACTTTTTATAAGTTTTCAGTAACGGCTAAGTCATGAAAAAATTTTTCGCGCTGATAATTGCGGCTCTGCTTTTGGTGACGACTTCCCCGCAAACTTTCGCGCAAGACAAAGTCGCCTTGACTGAAAGCATCGAAGAATTTTATTCCTCGTTGCCGCAAGCCAAAGGCAAATACAAAAGCCGTCAACGCCCGATTTTGGTTGAAGGCGCAATGAACATCGAAACGAATATTTTGGTCAAGGCGTTGAAAAATCCCGTTGCCTATCGCGATTCAAAATATTTGTTCGTTGCGGGCACGTATAAAAATTATCCCGTCGTTGTCGTGCGCACCGAACAAGGTTTGGCGAACGCGGCAACTTCCACGGCTCTGGCGATTAAAATGTTCAATCCCGTCGCCGTCATTAATCAGGGCACGGCGGGCGGCACCGTTCCCGAAGCGCACGTCGGCGACATTGTCATCGGCGAAAAAAGTATTCCCGCCGCCGCGTTCAAAACCGTTTACTCACCCGAAGGCGCGGGCGTCGATTACACCGCACAGGAAATGCGCGGCACTTACGTTTACGACGAGACCACGAAAGTTTTTGAGCGTCAAGGCGAATATCTTGCCGACAAAACTTTGCTCGACGTTTCAAAAAAAGTTGCCGACGCGAACAGTTATTTCAACGTCGTGACGGGGACAATCGCTTCCGCCGATTGGTGGATGAGTTGGCTTGATTACGTCAAATTTCTGAACGAAAAATACGGCATGGCCGCCGAAGAAATGGAGACCGTTGCCGCCGCGCAGATTTGCCACAACATGAAAGTTCCTTTTATCGGCATTCGAGTCATTTCGGATAACGACATTAACGACGAAGAATACGATTCCGACGTTGCCGACAGATCTCAAAAGTTTGTTTTGCTCGTCGTCAACGCTTATGTTCGCGACGTGCTGAAAAAATAATTCGGAGGTATCAAATTTGAAAATCACAGGTTTGACTGATGCGCAAGTTCAGGAAGCCAAAGCGAAATTCGGCGACAACTCTATCACCGAACAAGCTCGCGAAGGTT
>CAMUZL010000056.1 GCA_947165185.1 uncultured Selenomonadales bacterium | reverse complement strand
GACTGAAGCCGCGTCTGAGATATGCCTCCCATAAACTCTCCCTTTTTTCCAATTTACGCCCCTCCTTAGATGCAATGCGTAATGCGTAACTCGTAATTCGCAATGCGTAATCAATAATGCCTGAAAAAAATTTATCACGACTTGCGCATTATGAATGCGGTATCGGCAACAAGTTTTCGCCAAAGGTTTTGTAAATCCTTCCCGCCGTCAAATGTCGACAAAATAAAATCGTCCGCCGTCAAACACCGCCAAAAAAAAAATCGCTCGCCGTCAAATGTCGACAAAATAAAATCGTCCGCCGTCAAACACCGCCAAAAAATCGTCCGCCGTCAAACACCGCCAAAAAATCGCCCGCTGTCAAACGTCGCCCGGTTTCGTAAATTTTGCCCGCCGAAACTTTAAGTCGCCTTGCTTGTCAACGAAAATAAAGCATGATAAAATTCGGGCGGTTTTATAAGAAATTTTTGCGCGTTGGCAGAAGGGAGTTTTTCAATTTGTTTGGTATGTCAATGAGCGTCGGAATAGATTTGGGCACGGCAAATATTTTGGTCTACGTAAAAAATAAAGGCATTGTCTTGCACGAGCCCTCGGTCGTCGCCGTCGACAAAGACACCGATAAAATTTTGGCAATAGGTGAAGAGGCACGCGACATGATCGGTCGCACGCCCGGAAACATCGTGGCAATTCGTCCGTTGCGCGACGGAGTAATTGCCGATTACGAAATGACCGAATCAATGATTCGCCATTTCCTCGAAAAAGTTGTCGGACGTTCATTTTTATTTCGTCCGAAAGTTATGATTTGCGTTCCCACGGGCGTGAATGCCGTCGAAAAACGTGCCGTGCAGGAAGCTGCCGAACAAGCGGGCGCGAAAAAAACTGAACTCATCGAAGAACCGATAGCGGCGGCGTTGGGCGCGGGCATTGACATTTCCGAACCCGTCGGCTCAATGGTTGTCGACATAGGCGGCGGCACCTGCGACGTGGCCGTTATTTCTTTGGGCGGAATTGTCTGCGGCGAAAGTCTGCGCGTGGCGGGCGACAAATTCGACAGCGACATCGAATTTTATATCAAGAAAGAATATAACTTGATGATTGGCGAACGCACCAGCGAAAAAATTAAAATCGAAATTGGCTCGGCATATCCCGGCGCAAGAAACAAAAGCGTCAGCGTGCGCGGGCGCGACATTGTCAGCGGGCTGCCGAAAGTCATAACGGTTTCCTCGGACGAAATTGCTGCGGCTCTGCATGATTCGGTTGAAAGTATTGCCATCTGCGTTAAAAGCGTTTTGGAGCGCACGCCGCCCGAACTTGCCGCCGACATTATGGATCACGGAATTGTTTTGACGGGCGGAGGCTCCATGCTCTACGGTCTTGCGGATTTGATTCGCAAGGAAACAAATATCCCGACGATGCTTGCCGACGATCCGTTAAATTGCGTGGCACTCGGCACGGGCAAAGCCATCGAGTCGGGCAAATTTTAACGGAGGTGCGCACATGAAACTGAAACGTTTCGCGAAAATTTTGCTCTCGTGCGTATTGGCGGGCGCGTTGTTCACCGGTTGCGGCGGCAGTGGTCAACAAGGCGTCGACAAAACCGGCAACAATTTTTCGGGCGACGAAGTAAAGCTCGGCATGTTGCCGCCCATGAACGCCGACGAAAAAAAGTTGAGGACATTTACAACGGCTTAATCGAAAAAACGGGCGCGAATGTCGCAAAAATTACCAAGCCGAAATTCTACGACAACCTGCGGACAATGCAGTTGGCTATCGAATCGGGCGACGTGCAAGAAATCAGCGTTTACAAATGCGTTGCCGAATATCTCATTGCCAAAAACGACAAGCTTGAAATCGTTCCCGACAACGCGCTCAGCTCGATTGAATATTCGTTTTGCTTCGCCGTGCTCAAAGACAACGCCGAACTTAAATCCGTCCTCGACAAAGCTGTCGACGAAATGAAATCCGACGGAACTCTGAACAAACTTATCGACGAATACATTATCAATTTCGACAAGGGAAAAACTCCGCCGAAAATTGAAATTCCCGTAACCGAAGGCGCGCCAATGATTAAAGTCGGCGTGACGGGCGATTTGCCGCCGCTCGATTTCATGACTCCCGACAACATTCCCGCAGGTTTCAACACGGCATTGCTTGCGGAAGTTGCCAAACGTCTCGGCAAAAATATCGAATTCGTTCAAGTTGAAACGGGCAGTCGCGCCGTCGCGTTGACTTCCAAATTCGTCGACATGGTCTTTTGGGCTGTCGTGCCTTTCGGAAATTCCGACATTCCCGTCGACATTGACAAGCCCGACGGTCTCGATTTGAGCACGCCTTATTTCAAAGACTCGGTTGCTCACGTCAAGCTGAAGAGCGATAAATAAATTTTACGGAGGTTTTACAAATGAAGCTCAAAAAAGTTGCCAAAGTTTTGCTGTCCTGCGTTTTGGCGGGCGCATTGTTCACGGGTTGCGGCGGCGGTCAAGGCGGCGACAAACCCGCTCAAAGCGAAGCCCCGATCAAGCTCGGAATGATAACTCACCTGAACGCAACCGAAAAGCGCATGGCGGAAATTTTGGAAAAGGTGCAGGAAGAGTCGGGCGTCAACGTTTCCAAATACACCATCACTTATTACGAAAACCTGAATAACCTGCAAATGGGTCTTGAATCCGGCAGCGTCGACCGGGCAAGTTTGTACAGATGCGTTGCCGATTTCGCCCTTGCCACGAGCGACAAATTTGAGCTCGTCTCAAACGACAATCTCAAAGGTCTCGCGGATTCGTTCTGTTTCGCCGTGCGCAAGGAAGATTCTGCGCTTAAAGACGATCTCAACAAAGCTATCGACGAAATGAAATCCGACGGCACGCTCGACAAACTTATCGACGAATACATCACCAAAGTCGACAAGAAACAGGCTCCGCCGAAAATCGATATTCCCATGACTGAAGGCGCACCCGTGATTAAAGTCGGCGTCACCGGTGACTTGCCGCCCTTGGATTTCGTCAACACCGACGGCACGCCCGCAGGCTTCAACACGGCACTGCTCGCCGAAATTGCCAAACGTCTCGGCAGAAATGTTGAACTCGTCGACATTGACAGCGGCGCACGTGCGGCGGCGTTGAGTTCCAAACAAATTGACGTGATTTTCTGGGCAATCGTTCCCGTCGGCGAAAAAATTCCTTCCGACATCGACAAGCCCGAAAACGTCGAAATGAGCAAACCTTATTTCAAGGACGACGTTGCTCACCTTAAACTTAAAAAATAAGGATTCACCATGAAAATCTTTTTGACGTTGCTGACGATTTGCGTTGTGATTTTGGCGGCGGGTTGCGATTCCGAACCCGAAAAAAAAATCGGCATAATTCATCACATGAACGTTACCGAAGAGGCCTTCGAGAAAATTTACGACAAGATTCAAAGTCTTGATTCGCCACACGAAAAAATTCGGCACGTTTTTTTCAACAGCATGACCGAAATGACGGCGGCTCTGCAATCCGGACAAATCGACGAACTGACGACTTATGAAGTTGTCGGCGAATATCTGGAGGCGCACAATCCGAATTTCGAATGTTCCCCGCACGACGCCAAAATTGCCGACGCTTTTTGTTGCGCCATGCGTGAAGAAGATCTCGCGTTGAAAAAACAATTCAGCGACGCAATAGATGAAATGATCACCGACGGCACGTTGAATAAGCTCGTGAAAGTTTATATCATGGACGCCAATCACAATGACCCGCCCGAAGCCGTCGAAATGCCGACGTTTTACAGCGACGAATACGACGAAGATTATGCGCCGACGCTCAAAATCGGCGTGACGGGCGATTTGCCGCCGTTGGATTACGTGCGCGCCGACGGAAAACCTGCGGGTTTCAACACGGCTATTCTTGCCGAAATCAGCAAGCGTATGAAAAGAAATTTTCAGCTTATCCCGATTGACGGCGGGTCTCGTGCCGTTGCGCTGACTTCAAAACTTGTCGACGTAATTTTTTGGGTTATCGTTCCGACTTACGAAGAATTTCCAATCGACATTGACAAACCCAAAGGCATAATTTTGACAGATCCGTACTTCACGGATGAAATTGTTCACGTCCAAACGAAAAAATGAGGTTACTACATGAAAAAAATTTTTGCGCTGTTGATGACGTTCGCGCTGATTTTTGCGACGGGTTGCGGCTCTCAAGGCGGCGAAAAAAATTCCGCCGACAATGAACCGCTCAAACTCGGCACGATAAAATATCTGAACGTGACGGAAACTTTGCTTGACAATTATTTTGAAAAAGCTTCCTCGCGAATGGCTCAAACGTCGTCAATGCGCGCCCCGAAACATATTTTTTTCGACAACATGACATCAATGCTTGCGGCACTGCAGGCGGGACAAATCGACGCGCTCAGCACATACGAAAGTGTCGGCGATTATTTGATCGCGCAGAATTCTTCGGTTGAGCTTGTGACGAAAGGCGTCCCGAAAGTTTCCGACAGTTTTTGTTGCGCCATGTTGGAAGAAAATTCCGCGCTGAAAAAAGAATTCGACGACGCGATTTTGAAACTCACCGCCGACGGCACACTTAAAAAACTCGCGGAAGAATACATCGACAATGCGAATTACAACGACTTGCCTGCCGTGGAAATGCCGCACTTCGACAACGCCGCGACGATTAAAGTTGCCGTGACGGGTGACTTGCCGCCGTTGGATTTCGTGCGTGCCGACGGAAAACCTGCAGGTTTCAACACGGCTGTTCTCTCCGCGATAAGTCAACTTGTCGGCAAAAATTTTGAGCTTGTCGATATCGACAGCGGAGCGCGTGCCGCCGCGTTGACTTCCAAACTTGTCGACGTTGTCTTTTGGGTTGCCGTGCCGAGTGACGAAACTTTTGCGCCCGCGAACTTCGACAAATCCGACGGCGTGATTGTAACCGAGCCATACTTCACCGACGAAATTGTTCACGTCCAAACGAAAAAATGAGGTGATTACTTGAAAAAGATTTTTGCGTTGCTGATGGCGTTCGCGCTGCTTTTGATTACGGGTTGCGGCGGCGAAAAAGTTTCCGACAGCAACAAAGTTAAAATCGGCATGATAACCCGCCTGAACGCCAGCGAAGAAAATTTTGAGAAATTTGTTGAACAAGTCGAGGAGACTTTTAAAGTTTCAATCGCATCGCACAAGCCCGTTTTCTTTGATAACTTCAATTCCATGCTTGCGGCGTTGCAGTCGGGACAAATTCAAGAAATCAGCACTTACACTTGTGTTGCGCGTTACATGATTGCCAAAGACCCGCATTATGTTTTGCTCAAAGATCATTCGCTTGAATTTATCGATTCGTTCTGCTTTGGCGTGCGCGAAGACGACACCGAATTAAAAGATTCGCTGAACATGGTTATTAAAGAAATGCAGGACGACGGCACGCTCGGCAAGTTGGCGAAAGAATACATCACCGACATTAAAACCGACGGCGAACCGACAGCGATTGAGTTGCCGCACTTCGACAGCGCACAGACGATTAAAGTTGCCGTCACCGGCGACTTGCCGCCTTTGGATTACGTTTCCGCCGACGGAAAACCTGCGGGCTTCAACACGGCCGTTCTTGCAGAAATCGGCAAACGCATGTTGAAAAACATTGAGCTTGTCAATGTCGACAGCGGGGCGCGTGCGGCGGCGTTGACTTCCAAACAAGCCGACGTTGTTTTTTGGGCGATTGTTCCCGTGAGCGAAATTATTCCCGCCGACAGCGACAAGCCCGCCGGTATGGAATTGACCGCGCCTTATTACAAAGACAAAGTCGTTCACGTGGGTTTCAAAGCTGACGAGAAAAAATAATTCATGGAACTGATTTACAACATTTTCATTAAAGACGGCGGCTGGCTGACAATCCTGAACGGGCTTAAAGTGACGGTGGAAATTTCCGCGCTGTCGCTTTTGTTCGGGACGTTGCTCGGCTCGCTACTTTGTTTTTTGCGCATGAGTAAATTCACGCCGCTGAAAATTTTCGCGCAAGTTTACATTGCGATTGTTCGCGGCTCGCCCGTGTTGATGCTGTTGATGCTTTTGTTTTACGGCGTCTTGGCTCGTGCGGGAATGCCCCCCGTCGCGGTGGCGGTGATAACTTTTTCGTTGCACACGGCGGCGCACGTCGCGGAACTTTTGCGCTCGGCGATGATGGCTCTTGATCGCGGGCAAATTGAAGCGGCTCGAACTTTGGGCTTCTCGAAGTGGCAGGCGTTTCAGCTCGTCACCTTTCCGCAAATTTTGCGAATTGCCAAGCCCGTTTATCAGTCGACGATTATAAATTTGATTCAGTGGACAAGCGTCGTCGGCTACGTCACGATAACGGATTTGACACGCGTGATAAACAACATTGCGTCGCGAACAATGCAACCGCTGATAACAATTACGGGCGGGTTGCTGATTTATTTGGCGATAAGTTGGCTCGTGCACGGGATTTTCCGGTTGAGTGAACGGAAGTCGCAACTTCGGCAAGCTGATTCGTGAGATTTGAATTTGTTTTATCTACTTTTCTTTGGCGGCAAAGAAAAGTAGCAAAAGAAACCGCGCCTGCGCGGCGGGCGATGAAATGCGTTTCCGTCAATCCGTAATGTTGTGGTACGGCTATTTGGCCCGCTAAAAAACATCCTGTTTTTGCGCGGGCGAGGCCGACATCCCTGTCGGCCTCTGATGATTCGGCGTTGAGGTGATTTATTTGAGCGTTATTGAAGTTCGCGGGCTGAAAAAATCTTTCGGCGATTTGGAAGTTTTGCGCGGAATTGATTTGGCTGTCGAGGCGGGCGAACGAATTGCGATTATCGGCGGCTCCGGTTGCGGTAAAAGCGTTTTCTTGCGGTGCGTGGAACTTTTGGAAACTCCGAACGCGGGACAAATTTTCGTTGACGGCGAAGAACTCACCGCGCCGAATGTCAACATTGACTTGGTGCGCCGCAAGCTCGGCATGGTCTGGCAAAAATTTAATTTGTTCACGCACATGAACGTTATGGAAAATTTGACCGTTGCTCCGATTAAACTTTTGGGGCTGTCGAAAGATGAAGCTCGCCAAAAAGCTTTGGAGTTGCTCGCGCAGGTTGGTTTAACTTCCAAAGCCGACGCGTTCCCCGAATTTTTGTCAGGCGGACAACAACAGCGAATTGCCATTTGTCGCAGCCTGATGATGAATCCGAAAGTTATTTTGTTCGACGAACCGACAAGCGCGTTGGATCCGACGATGGTCGGCGAAGTTCTTGCCGTGATTCGCATGTTGGCGAAAAAAAATCTGACGATGATTATCGTCACGCACGAAATGAATTTTGCCCGCGAAGTCGCCACGAGAATTTTATTTTTCGCCGACGGAGTGATTTACGAACAGGGCACGCCAAAAGAAATTTTCGACGCGCCGAAACGTCCGAAGACTGTCGCGTTCATTCACAAGCAAAAATATTTCATCTATGAAATTTCCGAACGCGAATTTGATTTAATGAAACTTCAAGGAGGCATTCAAACTTTCGCGGAAAAATATGGTTTGTCGACGCGCCGCACAAATCGCCTGCAACTCGGTTGCGAAGAATTGATTTATGAAATGCTCGCGAATTCCTGCGAAGGCGACGCCGTGAAAATTTCGCTCGACGTGACTTATGCCGAATCCGACAATTCCGTTGCGATAAAATTTTCCTGCGCGGGGAAAAATTATAATCCGCTCGAAAAAGATTTTGACGAACTCGACGAAGACAATTTGGGCGCGACAATCCTGCGCGGGCTTGCGAAAAATTATTCCCACGAGTTTTCCGACGGTGTCAACAACATTGCCTTTGAGTTGGCGTAAAATTTTTTGCGGCGTGACGTTTCGGCGAAAAACTGCAGTCGAAACGCAAAAAGTGTTTGTTGCCTTCCTCAACGCGGCGATATAAAATTTCGTCAATCAAAGGAGGTCGATAACATGAAGAAAATTTTCTCGATGCTGTCGCTGGCGGCGGTAATTCTCGTCGCAATGTTCGCCGCAACGCCTCAAGTCGCGCAGGCTTTTAACGCGGATGTCATAGTCGACCGCATCCAATGCAACGCCGGCTCCAACTCGATTGACGTAAGGTTGAAGTTCGTCAACAACGAAGATCGCGCCATACAGTTTTGGGGCGTCGATCCCAAAATGCTCGACATTTACAATCCTGACGGCAAAATGGTTTTCATGAGCGGCAGTTTCACCGTCAATGTCGATCCCGGCGGAAACCCCCTCGTCATTCCCGGGCACAGTGAAAAATTTTGGGACTTCACGCTCGACAAAACAATCGCGCCCAATATGGACAACGTTCCCGACATAACATACGATTGGAATGCCGGTTGGAGACTCCGTTGGGATTACTTCCCGCGCTGTGATTATGCGGATTGAGCCGCAAACATGACCTCTCGTGCAATGAACAAAAAAATTTCCCCGACGTTCAAAACGTTGGGGATTTTTTTATCTAAAAATTTTGTCCAAGACGTTGCCGGGATTTGTCAGCAGAACGCCGATTAAAATTATCTGCACGAACAGGAGCAACGGCACGCCGAATTTAAATTTCAGGTGTAATGTTTTGTGGTGAAAAAAACTCATCGCAATGCCCGCGCCCAAAGCTCCGCCGATTGCCGCCCAAATAAGCAATGTACTTTCGCGAACGCGCCATCTGTCGTGTTGAGCACAATATTTGTCGTAACCGAACAACGCGAACGCCGCGATATTTGTGACGGCAAGCCACGTCGCAAGAAAAATTTCGTCCATGAAAATTCACCTTAACCGACAAGTTTAAAGCGCGGATCACATTCAAACGTGCGTTGCCACGGCAGAGTAACTTTTAAATCTTCCAGCCGCCATTGACTCGGCAAAAGCAAATTTTTCGCGGCGAATTCTTTCATGCGTTCGTTTAAAAGTTTTTCCAGCGTCGGAAGTTTTTCGCCCAAATTCTGCGGAGTGCCTTCGCCGGGCATGGAATAACTTTTCGCGACGATTTCTTGACGGACATTCGCCTGATAAATCCAGTCGTCCAGATAACGCGTCGTCAAAATTTCCGCAGCGTCTTTGTCGCTCATGAACGGCGTCAAAACTCCCGAACCGATTAAAAATCCGCTCGAATTGGTTGCCGTGTTCCAGCCGCCGTAAGCGCGAATTTTGTACTGCAAACCGTCGCGTTTAATCTGATTCATCAACGAATTGTCCGCGCCGTTTGAAAATGAAATGTCCGCAACGGCAACGGGATAATTTTTGTCGGTGAGTTCGCGCAAAATTTTCACGAAAGTTTTCACGTCGCCGCGATTTTTGAGCTTGTTTTTCTTTTGGTTGGATGACTCGAAAGTTTTGCCGTCGTCGCGAGTGTTGACGGCGATAACCAAATCTGCGCGTTCGTGTGAAGGAATTTGCAAGCCACCCGCCGCGACAATCGCCGCGTCAATCGAAACGCCGATCGGTTCGTTGCAATACCTTGGCCAAGTTTCCGCTCCCGTGCCGAGATTGTATTCGACGGACACGAACGGCGTCAAATTTCGGTCGTAATTGATTGCGCGGGCAACCAACAACATGCCGAGTTCGTCCGCGCCGCTGGTGACTTGCACGACGGTTTTGCCCATGTCGCTTGAAAGTTCGGTGAGCTTGCGGCTTTCGCGGTGCGTCTGCGAAAATCTTGCGCTGTCGTCACAGCCCAGCAAAAAATATTGAAAAATTCCTGCGCGGGTGTATTCGATAAAAAGTTCGTTCGCGTCGGAATTTTTGGCGCGGCGCATAAACCAATCGTCAAGATATTCTTTCGGGATGTCGGCTTCAAGTTTTTTGAGCTTGCGTTTGTCGCCACTCGTGAGCAAACCCATTTCCTGCTTGTCGACGAGCGCGGTGTACTGGAAAATTTTCGCGCCGTGCGTCTCGTAATAGGGAACTTCGCCTTTGAAATTGTAAGCGGGCGTTCGCATTATCGTTCCGATAAGATAAATCGGCAGGTACGGAAAATTTTCGTGGAAAGTTTTAAAACGTTGTGCGCGTTCCATAATCGTTTGCTTGTCGAGGCTGTGCGTTCGCGACGCAACCAAACTGCCGTAAATCAGCGAGTCCGTCGACAAAACTGCGGCGTCGGCCTGCGGTGCGGTTTCTTCGAGCCATTTCCACATTCCTTCGGCGTCGCCGCGATTCGTGCGCGTCCCGATAAATTCTTCGGGCGGCGTCAAAATTTCGTAGCCGAGTTTCTCCGCAACCTGCACGACTTGATGCAAATTGCAGGGGCGTCCGTCAATCGGCACGTAAATTATTTTTTTGCCCTGCGCGAAGGCGTTTGACGTGAAAATCATGAGCGTCACCAACAAAATCAAAAATTTTTTCAACCAAAGTCCTCCAATCTTGAGTAAATGCTCCGTTTTCGTCCGAATCAGTGATTGAGACGGAATTTTTTTGATTTCAAACGTCACGAATCGAAAATCAGCGATTGAGACCGAAATTTTTAATTTCAACCGTCGTGAATCGAAAATCGGGCATTTTTTACGGTTGTATCACTCCAATTTTCGCGAGGTAAGTGTAAATCCCGCCGTCTTCGTTCGAGTCGGTGACTGCGGCGGCAATTTTTTTTATTTCGTCGGGCGAATTCGCCATCGCAACGGAATTCGGGATAAGTTTGAGCATTTCGGTATCGTTGTAGTTGTCGCCGAACGCAATCGCCTCGTCGAGCGAAATTCCGTAGTGTTTCAGCAAAACTTCAATGCCCGTAGCCTTTGAAACGCTTTTATCCATGACTTCAAGCAGATGCGGGGCACTTCGCACGACATTTAACGCCGAAAATTCGCCGCTCAAAACTTTTTCCATGTTTTCGCAAATCGGAGGCGGGCAACGGACAAAAATTTTATTCGGCAACACGTTTTCGCTCAAAAGTTCGGCAAAATTTCCGATTTCAAACGGCGCGCCCGTGTTTCGTTGCTCTTCGAGGACGCGTTCATCAATTTTTTCGACAACCCAACGCCGTCCGGTGTAATAACTGACCGTAATGTCGTCCCAGCCGCGTTTCATCGCCGCCAAAATGTTTTTCGCCTCGTCGTGAGAAATTTTTTTGTCGAAAAGAACTTTTTCGTCCTCCGTCAAGACAAGTCCGCCGCTGTAGCTGATAACGGGCGTGTGC
>CAMUZL010000055.1 GCA_947165185.1 uncultured Selenomonadales bacterium | reverse complement strand
TTCATCAAGCGGTCGGCCTGTTGAATCGTCGCGTCGCTCGTCACCGAAACGGGATGTTTTGTCATTCTTGCCGCCACAAACATTTTGAATACCTCCTTCAGCAATACAAAATCGTTTGAACTTGTGCCGTCGTCAACGTGTCCAAGTGCGCCAATTTGTTGCGCGCCTCGCGATAATTTTTCAACGTCTCCCAGTCGTCCGAATTGATTCGCCATTTTTCGTTGATAAGTATCGAAAATAATTCGCCAAACTCGGCTTCGTCGGGCGTGTGAATTATTTTCCCGCCGCTCATATGATACGGCATGAAATTTTCAAGCAACGGTTCATATTTTTTGACGAAGTCGCGGCGAAAAATTTCCAGGAGCGGAAAAATCAATTTCAGTTGCGTAACCCAAACGGCGCGTTTGACTTCTTCGCGTGATTTGTTCGTCAAAAATTTTTCGGGGGCGTTCAAAAAATCGTTGCCGCATTTGATGCATTGTGCGCCGCGCTCCACGTCAAAGCCCGTCGCGTTCGAGGCCAGCTCGGCAAGATAACGTTTGGTAAATTTGTCGCCCGTGCCGAATTGCGCCGCAAGAAAAATATTGAACGCGTAACAATCATATTCGCTGACTTCGGTTTCAAAGGAAAAAATTTCGACGCCGGCCCTGCCGCCAAGTTCACAAGCCGCGCCCGTCTCCAACAGAAAAAGTCCCTTGCCGCCGAATTTGTGATAATCGGCAATGAAGTCGTACCACTTCGCCGCTTGAGCGTCCGACGCGCCGCGAATCCACAAGCAAACGTCGTTTAAAATTATGTCGTCGCGCTCCGCAAGAAATTTCACGTAAGCATCTTCGTCAATCGGAATCAACTCCGATTTGACATCTTCGCTGCAGAAATTTTCAAAGACGGAAATTGCCGGCTCGTCGACGAACGAAGAATCAATTTCGCGAACGGCTTTTCGCCCGCCGAATTTTTTGTTGAGAAATTCGGTGAGAATTTCGCGCATGTCGTCAAGCCACGGCATCGAATCCGCAAGACGAATCACAACGCTTTTGCCGCTGGCAAGAGTGTCGGCGGTTTTCTGCAAAAAATTTCTCGCGCCCGTTATTTGTTTCCACCAAATTTCGCTCGTTGCGTTCATGTCAGTTTTCTCCGAAGCCGTTCGATATTTCCGTCTCAATTTCCTTGAGAGTGCCGATTATGTTCAGGAATCTTTGGCGAACGAAAAGGTATTTGCCTTTGGCGGTCTCGCGCAAAATGTTCAGCTCGCAAAGTTCTTTGAGCAACGCCTCCACCTGTTTGACATCGGCGGGCAAAAGATTTTGGAGTCCGTATTCTTTGGCGGTGAACAAAATATCTTCGGCGGAATAACCTTCGCTCGAATCGTCGTAGTGATAACGCCACGCCATCAAATTTGCAATGACGTAATAAAATTTGTCGTCGCCCAAACGCAACGTCATGTGGATTTTCGTTTTAATTTCCGCGTTGAAACTTTCCTCGCTCAAAACGCTTTGGACGTGACTGTCGCTTATTTGGTAAATCGGCGCACTTGTTTCGCTGTAACCCGCATAATCTTTGCGCGAAAGTGCTTCTATGAGTTTGGCGCAGTAAAGTTGAATCAAGCCGGGAAAATAATTCGTCGTCTCCAAAATCATCAACGCCAGCGAATCGGCGGTCTTGCTGTCGACGGAAAAATAAAGTCCCAAACAACGGAGCGGCTCGCGAAGCAATTCGTTTGCCTCGTCGAAATCAAAAGGTCTGACAACCAGCGACGGCAATTTTGCGAATTGCCCGTTGTTGCCCAGTGCTTCATCGCGATAAAAACGCACAACGTCCCGCAAGCCCGCCATAACGAACTTGAAGCGCGTCCCTTCGGGCGGATTTTGTTGCAGGTCGATCAGTTGCAAAATCGGCGCAAAACCTTCGGCGCGGCAACTTTTAAGAAAATCGTCCGACTCGTCCAGTGCAAGCAGGAAGTGCGGAATTTTATTGGGCTTGGAATTTGCCAGACGTTTTTTTATTTCGTCGGTAAGAGTCGCCCAATCGTTGATGTCGGGAACATTTTTGTTGAAGAAATTTTTGTCGCGCAGGTCTTTGCAGATTTTCAACGCGGCGGCCGCGCAGTCGCATTTGTTCACGTCGACGAAAATTGCGCGGTCGTTGTTTTCGTTGCGGTCGAGGCTCGCGCAGGCCATTTTCAAAAGCGCGGTTTTGCCCAGCTGTCGTCCGCCGTAAACCAAATTGACATCGTCGAAGTCCAACACGCGGCGCATTTCTTTTTCGCGGCCGATAAAAACTTCCGGCGGAATTTGCACGTTCGGATTGAAAACGTAAGGTTGGCACGCGGCGAAAGGCATCGTCAGCGACATCAGAATTTTGTTTATCTGAAGTTCGTCGTAATTTTTTATCAGGTACATCATCAAAACGCGGTCGACGACGGCAAAAATTTTCGTGATGCCGGACTCGGCTTTTATCTTGCGCGCCAAACTTCTGCGCGTCGGAAGTGCCAAGGCGTAATCCAAAAGAATCAACGTGTCGTCCGCGTTGCCCAACGCCTTGAAACGTTCAATCAAGCCGTCGGCGTCGTACTTGCCGAAAAGACACGTCACGCGAAAACCGTTCACTTCCGCCTTTGAGCCGAACGCGGGAATCGGATGGCTGTAATTTGAAGTTTGTCCGTTGCTCGGCCGCAAAAGTTTTATTTTGTAAGTCAAGGCATCTTTTTTGAGCGCGCCGATTCGTTCGACGTTTTCAACTTTGAAGCCCAGCAAGTTGAGCAAGCGTGCAATTTTTTCCGTGCCAACGTCGCCGCTTGTCGGGAAGCCGTTGGGAATCCAGCTGTCAACCAAAAGTTCGCCGCCCTTGATGGCTTTGGAAGTTTTCGCGTAAGAAAAACGCTTGTTTTTGTCGACGAGATTTTGAAACGAATCGCTCGCCTTGCTGACGCGTTCGTAATAATCTTCGTAGTCTTTGATGAAACGTTGCAGGTGCGTTGTCCCGGTTTCCTGCGTTGCGGAATAAAGTTTGCCGTCGCCGAGGCGATTTATCAAACCTTGGGCAACCGTGTAATTTTGCCGCTCAATCATCTTGCGAATCTGCGCGACGGTTCGTTTAACCGCAGGCGCGTCGGGCAATTCGTTCGTCTTGCGGCAATAGTTGTCAATTCCGAGTTGCAAATTTTTTTCGAGTATCGCGGCATAGGCGGCGGCGTCCGAGCGGGTTTTGTTTTCCCAGTAAGTTTTGACGCGGAAAAAGACGCCGAAGTTGTTGAGCTTGCCCGCGAATTCAAAGCAACGGTCAATCAGCTTGAGGATATTTTCTTTCGTGTTCATTGGCGCGTTGTCAAATTGTCCGTAACTCTGCGCCAGCTCCATAAAGCCGAAAAATTTTTTCTTCTCGTTGAGCGCAATTTTTTGCATGGCGTCAATGCCGGCTTGCAATTTGAATTTGCGCTTTTCGATGAAGGAACCGCCGCCGAATTTTTCAAGATAAGCGTCGATAAGTTGCGCCGTGCCGAAGTCGCCGTCCTTCTTCGCGTTCATGAAAATATTTTCGATTCGTTTCTCGAAGGTCGGCAATTTTGCGCGGGCGTGCGCGATAATTCGTTCCGTGACGCCGATGCTTGTGCCGTCAAGCGTGTTGAATGTCAAAATCGGGAAATAATTTTCGTCCAACAAAATTTCCGTGCCGCGCAGAAAATCCGCGTAAAAATATTTTTGACGGTCGGGCTCGAAAGTTCCTTCAAGCTTGTCAATAATTTCCTGCAAGGTCGCGATTAAAACTCCGTGCCACGCAACGTGTTTTTTTGCCAAAGTTTTTTGTGCATCTTTCGCGTTGTCGATTAATTTTTTGCGAATTTTTTGGTATTCGACAGCGCCCCCGTCGGCGCGCAGTTGCTTGGTCTCCTCGAAAAGTTTCACGTGCTCGCAAAGAATTTCAATCGCCTTTTTGAAAGAGGTCACCACGTTGTTTTTGAGTTCGCCGACCAACATGTTGTTTTTCTTTTTCTGGCTGATGTTGTTGCCCGCCGCTTCCCAAGCCTCCGCGATAATGTTGTCCAGCTTGAAACCGTCGAGATTCGCCACGCTCAAGGGCGCCTCTTCCCGAATGAATTTTTCGGCAAGATATGTTTTGAGCTTCGCAGAAATTTCCGCGTCAATTTGATCCTCGACAATGAATTCAAGATAATCGACCAGCTCGCTTCCGCTGCCGAAGAGAATTTTTTTCGTCTCGATAAAGCGCGGGTTATAGGCTTTGTCCGAAGTATTTTTAAAGCGTGCGATACAAGTCTGAGCTTCGGCGCGAAGTCGGGCGATTTTCGCTTCCGTCTGTTGGAGATTTTTGACGCGATAATCGGTGTAATAATCCGCTCCGTTGTGTGCCTTGTCTTTGAAATTCATCAATGCGAAAATCAAATCGGACAACGACGTATTCGTTCCGACAAGCTCGAAATTTTTTATCATGCCGTGCAGATTTTTCATGTCGTAATCGTAAGGCTTGTCGTTGTAAAAAAATGTGCGCAAGGTCGCCGCAGTCAAACAAGTTTCGTTGAGCGTCGCGCTCCCGTCCATTAACGAAATTATTTTTTCGGCGGAATAACTCATTCCCAAAAGCGGATCGTTCAAAGCGTAAGCCAGCGGCAGATAAGTCGGCAACCAGGTATTGTCCTGCAAGCTTAACGCTTTGAGATAGGCCGTCGCGCAGTAAAATTTTTTCGCGGCAATCATTTCGTCGACAATCGCAAAATTATCGGGAACGTTTTCGACGGCCGAATTTTCGTCGGGAACAGGTTTAACCGCAACGGGTTTGTCGTCGGCAGTGTCAACGGGTTCGTCGCCGGCAATTTCAACGGCAACGATTTTTTTGCGAGTACTTTTTTTGCCGGTGATTTTTTTTGCAACAGTTTTATCGGCAGAATTTTTTTTGCGGGAAGTTTTGCCGACAGGTTCGTCGGCGGAAGTTTTATCGGCAGAATTTTCGTCAGCAGAAGTTTTATCGGCGGAAGTTTTATCGGCAGAATTTTTGTCGGGAGCAGTTTCATCGGGAGGCGTTTCGTCGGTGTTTTGCGCCCAAAGTTCCGTTAACGAAAATTTTTCCGTCGTACCCTTGCGGCAAAAAATATCTTCGTCGAACGAGTAAACTAAAAGTTCCGCGTCCTTCGGGAATTTCTCAGGCAAAGCAATTTGGAGCGCGTCCAAAATTTTTTCGGCGTGCGCAACGTTAAGCCCCATCGCAATCACTCTGTCGATTTTGTTGCGCTCGTCAATGTATTTGTCGTGGATGTCTATGTATTTGACGAAAGCCTGCAGAAATTTTTCGGCCTCGTCGGGCGAGTCCCAAAAACAGCCGAAAAATAAATCGAATTTGCCATTGACTTTAAAGCCCGCCAAAAAACTTTCGTCAAGCAATCTGAACAGTTGCGGAGAAACTTTTCGCTCTTTCGCAAGAGTGCGCAGGCGAACGGGAATTACGTGCGCCAAAACAATTTGCAAGCTGTCTCCGCGCAATTCTTTGGCTTCAAGATTTTTCCCCCAGTCGAGGGTAACTTTCTTCGAGGTAACCGTTGAAAAAATTTTCTCAAACGTTTTGCCTTTGTCGTCCTTCATGAAGTCCAAAAAATCTTCCGTCTTGCCGTAAAATTCGCCGCGCCCGCTCAAAGTGTAGTGTTTGAGGTAGCCTTTGCTGTACAAAATTTGCACGGTGCCGGTAAGATTTTCCGTTTTGAATTTTTTGTCGTACTCAAACAGTCCGAGGGAAAAACACGGCTCATTGATTGCCGCATCGAATATGCAACGTTTTTCGTTGAAAAGCAACGGCGGTTTAAAAAGTTCTCTGACATTGCGTGCGTTGATTTTGCGATTCGGCTCGAATTCAACTTTAAATTTTTCCTGCCACGGCGCAAGTTCGTCGTCGGTCAGGAACGCGCCTTTTTCGTGAAGAACTTCGGCGAAACTTTTCGACTCGATTTTTTCAGTCGGCGGCGCGGAGTCGGATTTATTTTTCGATTTCGGCGAAGCGGTGTCGTCGTCGGGCAACGGCAAAGGCATCTGCGGGGCCATAATCAAGTTGTCGCCGAAAATTGCGGAGCCGATAAAATCGTCGCCGAAAAATTCGCTGAGTTCTTTGGCAAGCGAAAATTTTTTTCCGTAGTCCATTTCTTCAAATGCGGAGATAAATTTCGCGTAAGGTTCGACGGCCGCTTTCGTCTTTGCATCAAATTTTTTCGGCTTGAGCAACTTCGACAAAATTACTTGATGTCGGAGCAAATCTTTTTTCAAATCCGGATTCGTCGACACGAATGACAAAAATTTTTCCGCCTGCCCGAAAAAGCTTTGCTCGACGATTTTTTTCGCCTGCGTGGACAAAGCTTCTTTCAACTCCGCAAAAGTTTTCGGCATCGGCGTGTTGAAAATTTCTTGCCAAAGTTCGCGGCATTTCATCGATTCTTTAGCCCACATGGTAAAAGTTATATTGAAGTCTTCGATTATTTTGGGCGAAAGCAGCAATTCTGCCAAGTCGACGGTCTCCGGCTCGCCGAAAAAACTTTTGAGCGTTTCAGCGTGAGTGTAAATGTTATCCAACGCGTCGCGAAGTTCGGCAATTTTCTTCAGCCCGTCCATAAAATCACTCCTTCACGTCAAACCACGTGCCGCAACAAAAATTCCGTGATAACGCCCAAAACGTTTTCCTGTTGCCAATATTCGTCCGCGTGACCGGCATTCGGGATTAAGTAACGCTCCGCCTCGATGTCTTGACTGATCAACGCTTGGAAGAGCAAATCGGTCTGCGCGGGCGAAACGACGCTGTCGGCCGTGCCGTGCATCAAAAGCATTGGCGCGGAATTTTTCGTGATGTAATTAATCGGGTTGGCTCGCTCCGCCGAAACGGGGTGCGCCAAAATTCCGCCGTCGGTGCCGCCGAACGCGGGCACGCCGTTGACGAAAAGCGAAGTGACCGAACCCGCCGAGTTATATAAATTTTGCAACTCGACGGGAAAAGTTGCCGCTATCTGCCGCAAATCCGACGGGCCGTATAAATCGACAGCCGCAACAATTTCGCTCGACATGTCAAGATTTTCGCCGACGTTAAACATTTCCGCATTGTTGGTGACCGCCGCGAAAGCCGTAAGGTATCCGCCGACGCTGTCACCGACGACGCAAATTTTTTCCGGGTCGACGCTGAATTTCTGCGCGTTTGCCTTCAGGAAACGAATTGCCGATTTAACGTCCTCAATCGGTTGCGGGAATCTGGAATTGGGCACCGTGCGATAATTTATGCTCGCCACGACGAAATTTTTTTCCGTCAAATGCATTCGCAGTTGCGGCATTCGCGCTCTGTTCGCCGAAATAAATCCGCCGCCCGTCACGAAAATTACTGCGGGCAATTTTCTTTTTATCTGCGGGATGAGCAAATCCATTTGCAAAAGTTGATTCGGCTTCTCGAACGTCGGCACCTGCGCGTAGACCACGTCCGGCACGAAATGAATTTTCGCTCGCGTGAGCGGCACGTGTAAAATTTTACTGTTGAACATGTTCAACCTCCAAGATAAATCTTACATTTAACGGGGGCGACTTTAACGTTGTCGCGAACTAAAAATTTTCAGCCACCTAGATAAGCTTTGCGGCAACGTGACGTTGCATCCAATTTGTTTGACATCTCGACGAATCAAAAATTTTCACTGCGTATCAGCCACCTAGATAAGCTTTGCGGCAACGTGACGTTGCATCCAATTTGTTTGACATCTCGACGAATCAAAAATTTTCACTGCGTATCAACCGCCGAGATAAGCTTTGCGAACATCTTCGCTGGCGGCAAGTTCTTTGGCGTCGCCCGACAACGTGATTCGTCCCGTCTCCAAAACGTAAGCGCGATTTGCAATCGACAACGCCATATTTGCATTTTGTTCGACGAGCAAAACCGTCGTGCCCGTCTTGTTGATGTCGGCGATGATTGAAAAAATTTCGCGAATCAAAAGCGGCGCAAGTCCCATACTCGGTTCGTCCAAAAGCAAAAGTTTCGGGCGACTCATCAAAGCGCGTCCCATTGCAAGCATTTGTTGTTCGCCGCCGCTGAGAGTTCCCGCCTGTTGGGAAATTCTTTCTTTCAAGCGCGGGAAACGTCCGAAGACCATTTCCATATCTTTTTTGATTTCGTCCGAATCGTTGCGGGTGAACGCGCCCAGTTCCAAATTTTCCAGCACGGACATTTCCGCGAAAATTCGGCGCCCTTCGGGCACTTGGGAAATTCCTTCGCGAACAATTTTGTGCGCGGGCATTCCCGCGATATTTTTGCCGAGAAAATTTATCGCGCCGGTTTTCGGTTTGAGCAGTCCGGAAATTGTTCGGAGCGTCGTGGATTTTCCCGCGCCGTTCGCGCCGATAAGCGTAACGATTTCGCCTTCTTCGACTGACAGGCTGATACCTTTTATCGCGTGAATCGCGCCGTAATAAACGTTGATGTCTTTAACTTCAAGCATTGCCATAAAATCACCTCCGGAAATTTTTTCGTCGTTGAATCGGTTGACTGCTTATTTATCGTGAAGCGAAATGAATTTTTCGATGTCGTTGAAGTACTTAAAGTTTTCGTAAATCTTGTCGAGGCTCCAATCCCACCATTTGATTCGCAAAAGCGATTCGATAACGTGCGGCGGGAAACGGTATTTAATAACCTGCGCGGGGTTGCCGCCGACGATTGCATACGGCGGGACACTTTTGACGACGACGCTGTCTGCCGCTACAACTGCCCCGTCACCGATGACAAGCGGCTTTTCGGAAGTGTTGCATTTGAAAATACGGCCGCGCCCAATTCAAACGTCATTGCCGATTTCGATTCGATATTCACCGGCGGGCGGGAAAAATTCACGCGGGACAGCCCAATCCGCCATAAAAAGACTGTAAGCCGAGACCAAATGATAGTTATGATTTTGGCTCAGCTCGAATTCAAACGTTATCCCCCATGAAACAGCGGAAAAATTTCCGACGCTGATAATCCCGTTGCGTTCAATCGTCGCTTCAACTATATAACTTTTCGTGCCGAGTTCGACGGTGGCGTTCGCTACACAAAGCCGTTGCGGGTAAATCGTTGTGGCCATTAAATCGACGGAATTTCTTTCAACGATGCCGACGGAAGTTTTTTCAATGACGCCGTAAGCGACACCTTCGGCGGGCAGGCGCGGGAAATTTAATTTCGGAACTTGAAAAACTCATCCGTCGAGGATTTTGTTGCGCGGAATGCCTTGAGCTTCCAAAAGTTTCATGCGGCGATAAAAATCGTTGTGCGCAGAAATTATCACGATGTCGAAATTGTCAACGTCACAAATTTTATCCGATTCATTTATGGCATCAACGCGGGCAACTATTTCCAAATTGCCGAGATGAACTTGTTCGTCGTAAAGCGGTTTCAGTTTGTCGTAGATGTCGTCCGTGCCGAAGATCAAAGTTTTGTACGCCATAAAAATTTCACCACCAAAAATTTTTTCGCCGTTGAATCAGTTGACGGCCTCGTCGCCGAGATAAGCGCGGATGACTTCGGGATTGTTTTGAATTTCGGCGGGCGTGCCGTCGGCGATAATCATGCCGTATTCGAGGACGTAAATTCTTTCGCAAATGCCCATGACCAAACTCATATCGTGTTCAATCAGCAAAACCGTCAGCCCGAATTGTTTGCGTATCCAGCGAATCATTTCCATAAGTTCTTGCGTTTCCTGCGGATTCATGCCGGCGGCGGGTTCGTCGAGCAATAAAAGTTTCGGCTTCGCAGCCAGAGCGCGGGCGATTTCAAGTCGACGTTGCGCACCGTAAGGAAGATTTTTCGCAACTTCGTATGCGTGTTCGTCGAGCTTGAAAATTTTCAGCAGATTAAGCGCGTCGTCTTCGATTGATTTTTCTTCGCCGAAGTAGCGACCGATTCGCAAAACAGTTTCAATCAAGCCGTATTTAACGTGGCAGTGATAGGCGATTTTGACGTTGTCGAGCACGCTCAATTCGCTGAACAGGCGAATATTTTGGAACGTGCGGGCGACGCCGCGTTGAGTAATTTCGTAAGGTTTCAAACCGACAACAGATTTGCCGTCGAAAATAATTTCGCCCGTCGTCGGTTGATAGACGCCCGTTATCAAATTGAACGCCGTAGTTTTGCCCGCGCCGTTCGGGCCGATAAGTCCGATGAGTTCGCCTTTGTCGATGTAGATATTGAAATCCGAAACGGCCTTGAGTCCGCCGAAAACTTCCGACACGTCCGTTGTTTCGAGCAAATGTTTGTTGTCAGCCATAGAAAAATCCTTTCCGCGTTTGTGTTATCTACTTTCTTTCCGCGTGGAAAGAAAGTAGCAAAGAAAGACGCCACTGCGCGTGGAGCGGATACTCGTTCGTTGCCTCAACGTGTGAGCTATGGTCAGGCGCGTGTGCCCGCAAGTGAAACATCCTGTTTCAATTGCGGGCGAGGCCGTCATCCTTGACGGCCTCTTTTCGATGGCGTGCCACCTTCGCCGACCAAAGCTTCAATTTCTTCCGTGATTGCCAAATTTTTTTCCGCACGTGTTTTTGAATTGATGCCGCGCAATTGTTATCATGCGAATTTCGGGGGAACGCCGCCGAAATGAACGCGACAACGCAAAAATTTTTAAATCGTGCGCCCCATGACTTGCGCAATGCCGCCGAGGTTGCTCATCAGTTCGCGAAACGCCGCAGGAGTCAACGATTGGTCGCCGTCCGAAAGTGCCTTTTCGGGGTGCGGGTGAACTTCGATTATCAAGCCGTCCGCGCCCGCCGCGATTGCCGCACGTGCCATCGGAGCAACCATTTTCCAACGTCCCGTGCCGTGTGACGGATCAACGACAATCGGCAAGTGCGAAAGTTCTTTAACCGCCGCAACCGCCGACAAATCCAAAGTGTTGCGCGTGAAAGTTTCGTAAGTTCTGATTCCGCGTTCGCAGAAAATAACTTGCTCATTGCCGCCGCTCATGATGTATTCCGCCGCGTTGAGCCATTCAGAAATTGTCGCAGAAAGTCCGCGCTTCAAAAGAATCGGTTTGGAACATTTGCCCAGAGCTTTGAGCATTTGGAAATTTTGCATGTTGCGTGCGCCGACTTGCAAAATGTCCGCGTACTTGCAGAAAA
>CAMUZL010000054.1 GCA_947165185.1 uncultured Selenomonadales bacterium | reverse complement strand
GGACAATCCGTGCGCGTCGACATTGAAAAACTTGATACGCTCATGAATTTGATGGGCGAGCTGGTTATCAACAAAGTTCGTCTTGAGCAAATCGGGCAAACGCACAGACTTTCGGAACTCACCGAAACTTTGGAACAAATGGACAGGGTGACGACTGATCTTCAAAATATCGTCATGAAAGTTCGCATGGTTCCCGTCAGCCAAGTCTTTAACCGCTTCCCGCGCATGGTTCGCGACGTTACCAAAGAACTCAACAAGGAAATCAACTTGACAATCGAGGGCGAGGACACCGAACTTGACCGCACGGTTATCGACGAAATCGGCGACCCGATTATGCACTTGCTGAGAAATTCGCTTGACCACGGCATCGAAATGCCCGACGAACGCGAAGCCAAAGGCAAGCCCCGTGTCGGTGAAGTCGGTCTTATCGCACGCCACGAAGGCAACAACGTCGTCATCATGGTTACCGACGACGGCAAAGGCATTGACGCGGATGTCATTCGTCGCAAGGCCGTCGAAAAAGGTCTGTTCAGTCAAGAAGAAGTCGACTCAATGGACAACGCGGACGCCGTGCGAATCGTCTTCCTGCCCGGTTTTTCCACGGCGGAAAAAATCAGCGACATTTCCGGACGCGGCGTCGGCATGGACGTTGTCAAAAGCAAAATCGAATCTTTGAGCGGACACGTCGACGTTGAAACGCATATCAACGAAGGTTCCGTTTTCAAAATTAAATTGCCGCTCACGTTGGCGATTATTCAGGCAATGCTCGTGCAAGTTCAAAATGAAATGTACGCCATTCCGCTCGCCTCAATCGACAGCACTTTGAGCGTTCAGCCGACGGACATTCGCACGGTTCAAAACAACGAAGTCATCGTCCTGCGCGGGGAAATTATTCCGATAATCCGCATGGAAGAAACTTTGATGGTTCCGCACGTGAACGACTCCTCTGAACTTTTCGTCGTCGTCGTGCACGCGGGCGACTCAAAAGCCGGTATCGTCGTCGACAAATTAATCGGTCAGCAGGAAATTGTTATAAAGACGCTGGGCAACCTGTTCATGGGCTTGAAGATGTTCTCGGGCGCGACGGTGCTCGGTGACGGACGTGTTGCCTTGATTCTTGACGTTGCAACGATGTTGAATTAAGGGAACAGGAAACAGGCAATAGGCAATAGAAACTATTCCCTATTCCCAATTCCCTAAGGAGGTATTTTTATGGCGAAAGATTCAGTGGCGAAAAAGCCCGAACCCGTCGTTGATGATTACGGTGTTGAGGAAGTAAATGCGGGTATGCAGGTCGTTGCCTTCAAGTTGCGCGACGAAGAATACGGCGTGAACATTTTTCAAGTGCAGGAAATTCACAATCTCGTGGACATAACGCGGGTGCCTTTCGCGGCAAGCTTTATCAAAGGCGTCATCAATCAGCGCGGCTCCGTTATGCCCGTCATTGATCTGAAAAAGCGGCTCGGCATCGAAGAAACGCCTTACACCGCCGCAACGCGCATTGTCACCGTCATTGTCGGCGATTTGCAAGTCGGCATGTTGGTTGACGCCGTCACCGAAGTTTTGACAATCCGCACAAAACTCGTCGACCCGAAAAAAACCGTCAGCGATAAGGCAATGGAAAAATTCTTGAGCGGTATCGGCAACATTGACGGGCGACTTGTCACCATGCTCAACCTGGAAGAAATTGTCGGTATCAGTTAAGGGACAAGTGATAAGGGACAAGGGACAAGTGAAAATCCCTTCCCCCCTTACCCTTTCCTTCTTATCCCTAAAGAGGTGTTTTGAATGCTTGATGAATTTGATTTGAGCCCGATACAACTTGACGCCCTGCGCGAAATCGGCAACGTCGGCGCGGGCAATTCTGCAACGGCACTGTCGCAGATTATCAACAAGCGAATCGATATGAACGTTCCGAATGTCGCGCTTGTCCCGATTGAAGAGGTGCCCGAACTGGTCGGCGGCCCCGACGCAATAGTTGTCGGAGTTTTCCTGCGCGTTTACGGCAAAGCCCCGGGAAATATTTTGTTCCTCATGCCGCAAAAGAGCGCGTTTTATCTCGTCGATACGTTAATGGGACGCGAACACGGCACGACGACGAAACTTGACCCGATGGATATGTCCGCGCTCAAGGAAATCGGAAACATTCTTTCGGGCGCATATTTGAACGCGTTCTTTAACTTCACGCACATTTCAATGCTGCCGTCCATTCCGTCGCTGGCAATGGATATGGCAGGCGCGATTTTAAATGTCGTGCTCGTTCAACTCGGCGTCATGGGCGATCACGCAATGGTTATCGAAACAAAGTTTTTGGCGGAAGACGACGGCATCAACGGACATTTTTTCTTGGTGCCCGACCCCGGCTCGCTGGGAACTTTAATCAAGGCAGTGGGAGTTGAATAATTATGGCAGACCTTATCAAAGTCGGTATGGCTGATTACAAGGTCGGCCGCAGCCCGTCAACACTCATCAGTTACGGCTTGGGCTCATGTATCGGCATTTCGCTTTACGACCCGCAACGAAAAATCGGCGGGCTTTTGCATATCATGTTGCCCGACAGCACACAGGCACGCGCAAGCGACAATCCCGCAAAATTCGCCGACACGGGAATTCCGCTCCTGATAAACGACGTAATTGCCCTGGGTGCTTCACGCTCCCGACTCGTCGCGAAAATCGCGGGCGGGGCACAAATGTTCGCCTTCGCTAATGCAACCGACATCATGCGTGTCGGAACTCGCAATGCCGAAAGTTGCAAGCAGATTTTAAAGCGCAACGGAATTCGCGTCATCGCCGAAGACACGGGCGGCAACTACGGACGCACGGTTTCAATCGACTTGTCAACGGGCTCCTACAAAATCAAGACAATCGACCGCGGCGAAAAGACCATTTAAAAATTTTCGCCCGAAACTTTTTTCGGGGCTGTCGATTAACCGTCGAATAATCACGTGATTTTTTGACGGTGCCCAACTTAAATTTTTGAGCGGGTGGCAGATTGAAAAGTTATTTCTGTCCCGACCTATTTGAGCTTGAGGGTTGCACTCGAAGTTGAACCGTAAGGCGGGCGGCAGATTGAAAAGTTATTGTTGTCCCGCCGGAAAAATTCTCAACTGATTTATCGATACGTGGTGTGAAACGTGACAAGTTTTTATGATTACTTGGCTCGATATATGCCAATCAAAAGAATGCTGATCTCGTTGGCGGTCGGCATGGTCTCATTTTTTATCGTACTTATATCGGGGCTGACAAGCGAATTCGTGCGTTCGGAAACTGTCGCGTCACGAACTTTTTCAGCCTTTTGTTTTACCAGCCTGGTGACGTTTATAATCTTCATGACTTGCGAAGAATACGGAATTTATAAAACCAAAAAGGAACTGGAAAATTTTATCGACTTCGCCGAGGAAAGCGAAACCGACGAAGATTTTGACCGCGACGAATATTTGGGCATTGAAAAAGAAGAAACTCTCAAAGAAACTTCCGACGAGTACAACGTTTACGGCGACGAACCTGAAGATTTTCGCCCGATGGAGTTTGAAGACTTTTCGCGGCGTTGATAATTTTTAAGGGAGAAGGGAGAAGGGAGAAGGAAAAAGGAAGAAGAGCAGTTCTCTTCTCCCTTCTCCCGTAACTCTTTTCCCTTAACACACAAAGGACGGTGAATCGACATGGCCGAAGACGAAAAAAATGTTGCGGCGTTGTGGCTCCGTTACAAGGAAACAAAATCCGTGGAGTTGCGAAATATTCTTGCCGAACATTATTTGCCGCTCGTGAAAATTGTTTGCGGGCGTCTGGCGGTGAGTTTGCCGCCGCATTTGGACAGGGACGACCTTTTGAGCAGCGGCTTTTTCGGGTTGATGGACGCGATTGACCGTTTCGACCCTTCGCGAAATATAAAATTCGAGACTTATGCGGGTGTGAGAATTCGCGGCGCGATGATTGATTATTTGCGCTCAAAAGATTGGATACCCGTCACCATGCGCCAAAAAATTCGCAAGTACGAGCAGGCGGTTTATCAACTGGAAACAAAATTCGGCAGAGCAGCGACGGATCAAGAAATTGCCGACGAATTGAACATTTCCCTTGACGAACTGCAAACGCTGATAAGTCAATGCAATTCGGCGACGGTTATCCCGCTCGAAGAATATTTGAAAACCGACGTTTCCGAAGCCGTCGACACAAATCCCGCAAATTCCACGGAGTTGTTTGAGCTGAAAGAAACGCTGGCAAAAGCGATTGACCGCCTGCCCGAAAAACAACGGACGGTTGTTTCGCTGTATTATTACGAAGAATTGACGCTCAAAGAAATCAGCTTGATTTTGAATTTGAGCGAGGCGCGCATTTCGCAACTGCACACGCGGGCAATTTTAACGATGCGCGGTTACTTGGCGCGAAGCAAACAAGATTTGTTTTGAGGAAAGGAGGACGCCACGTGAGCGAACATTTGGTATTGGGCGGACCCGAATCCGGTTATAAATACGAGTTCCGACCCGATGGCGTTTATTTGACGATTTATCCGAGCGTGGACGGTGAGCGACTTTTTGAACTGTCCGATATGCGTCAAGTTTTGCGTGAATGCAGAGTTATGGATTATGACGTTGGCTTGTTGTCGCGTACAATGCGCGAGGCGAACGGTCAACCGCATAAAATTTCCGAACCCGTGCAAATCACCGCTGAAGAATTGGCGGCACTTTCGGACGGAGAAATTAACGAACTCGAACCCAGGGAAGAACCTTTTGCGCGTCTGGTTTTGGACATCACCCGCGACAAAATGAAAGCGGTCATTCGTTACGACACCCGCGAAGGCGCACGGCTCCCGACTAAAGAAATGGTGTTGCAAGCTCTTGACGACGCGGGAATAACTTTCGGCATCAACGAAGAGGCGATTGAACGCGGCATCAAAGGTTTGACATCTTTCACTGCGGCGGAAGGCAACATGCCCATTGCCGGCGAAAACGCTTACATTGACAGAAAATTTGACTTGAGCACGCAGGGCAAGCCCGTCATTGACGAATACGACAAAGTTGATTACAAAGACATGAATTTATTCGTCCTCGCCAAAGAAAATCAGACGTTGGCAATTCGCATTCCGCAGACGAAAGGAATTCCCGGCAGAAATATTTTCGGCGACATTGTTCCCGCGCAAAACGGTCGTCCCGTGCCAATGCCCGAAGGAAAAAATACCAAAGTTGTCGGCGATAACCGCTTGATTGCCACGGCGAACGGACAAATTATCGACAAAGGCTCGCGAATCAGCATTGACCCGCGTTTGGAAATTAAAGGCTCCGTCGGCGTCTCCACGGGCGATATTGATTTCGACGGGACGATTCGCATAACCGGCGACGTTGAACACGGTTTCAAAGTTACAGCCACGGGCGACATCGAAATTAAAGGCTCAATCAACGGCGCGGAAGTCAGAGGACGCAACGTCTACATTTCCGGCGGCATTACGGGCGCGGAACGTGCAAAAGTTTACGCCGAAAAAGATGTGCGCACCGCTTTTGCCGAAAACGCGTTGATTGAAGCGGGCGGCGACATTTACATTTCCGACATCGCGCTCCACTCGCAAATTCGCGCAGGCAAAAAAATTATTATGGAAGATCGTCACGGACAGATAACGGGCGGTCATGCGGTTGCGGGCGAAGAAGTCAGCGTGAAAATTATCGGCAACCCGTCTTATGTCGTCACGCGCATTTCCGTCGGCATAGATCCGAATTTGCAAAAGGAATACATCGAACTTAAAAAAGGTTATAAAGATTCCAAAAAACGTTTGACGCACGTCACCCAGACGCTCAACACGCTTTCGAAGCTTGACATAAACACGTTGCCGCAAAGCCGCGTTGACATGATTAATCAGTTGACGCGTTCGCAATTCCCGCTGGCGGGGCAAATCAAACGCGACGAAAAAAGACTTTTGGAAATTGAAACCTTGCTTGCCAACATGAAGAACGGAAAAATTCGGGTGAGCAGCACGATTTATCCCGGGTCGCGTTTGGCAGTCAACAATCTTTTCAAAAACGTTCAGACGGAGTACAAGCGTTGCACGATTTCGCTCAACGACAGCGGCGAAATTGAAGTCGGCCCTTACTGATTTTTTTCGCCGAGGAGGTTTTTATCATGGATATTGCGCCGGTCGGTGTGCAAATGACTTACGCCAACGCCAACAACGCCACTCAAGTTCAGCACAACTTAAACAACGCGATAAACTTGCAACAGGATTTCGAGGCCATGCGTCAGAAAAACGACGCCGATTTGAAACAAAAACAAGTTCGCACGAAAGACGATACGGAGGGCGGCAAAATTAAAGATGACCCCGACCGCCGCAATCGTCAAGGCGGATACTTTTACAAAAATCAAAAACGCAAGCAACAGACCGAAGAGGAGCCCGAAAATTTTGCCGTCGACCCGAAACGCGGGCACTTTTTGGACATATCGCTTTAACAAGGGACAAGAGTGAAGGGAGAAGGGACAAGGTAACTTTTCCCTTGTCCTTTGTCCCTTACCCCTTAATTAACGTGGTGATGCAATGATTACCGAAATAATGTTGCTCCTGATTGTGCTCGGCTCGGCAATAACTTTTATCGCTTGGTCAAATGCACGCAAACGCAAACAAGACGTTATCGACCGCCGAGAAGTCGAAGATTCGACGGGCAAACTCAAACAGGAACTCGAACGAACGGCGAACGAAATTATCGGGCGCATGGAAAATCACGTCGCGCACCTGGAAAAAGTTTTGGACGAATCCGAACGAAATCGCACGCAACTTGAAGGTCGCGTCGCCGAAATGAAAAAAGTTTTGAAACGCACCGAAGGACAATCGGGCGAACTTCGCGACCTTTTGGCTCGGCTTGAGGACGCGGGCGCGGAAGTCGACAAAATGCAACGGAAAATGGACGCCGTGGAACGCAAATTAAATTTGGCAATGACAACGCCGCTTCCAATGCAACAGCCGATTCAACAGCCCGTGCAAATCCCGCCGATGTCGACGCCGATGACGACGCCTTTAGTCAATCCGATAATGTCGACGACGATAACTCCCGCGCCGATTCAAAGCGTGCCGATTCAGCCCGTGCCACCCGTGACAATAACTCAGCCGCCGCCCGTGCAAATGAATCCGCTCGGCTCAATCACGATACCGCCGCTCGTTCGCCCGACGCAACCCGTCAAAGAACCCGCGCCGAAAGTCGAAGTGCCGAAAATTGAAGTTGAACCCGTCAAAGAGTTCGACAAAATTTTGGAAGAGTCAATCGACGCTCAGCCTGTCGAAAAAATTCCGCCGCGCCCGCCCGACAGAAGTTCGATAATCCTGTCGGCCGAAAAAAAACCGATGACCGTCGTCGAAGGCGACCCCGTCAAAATCGAAACGACGCGCAAACGATTAAACGAAGCGTCGGAGGAACTGGCAAAAAACCCGCCCGAAGAAGAAATTTCCACCGTCGTCGTCGAACAGCAGGAAAAAGCTTTCAAGCGACGCAATGCGCGAAAACGTTCGACACGCGACGTGCGAAAAGCGGCCGTCGAAGCAATTCGCGCTGCGGAAGAACTTTCGACAATCGAAGTCGAGGCCATCGAAGAGCCGAAATCCGGCGAACGTCACATAGTTGCGGATTTTTCCGCCGAAACAAATTCAGCGAAAAAAATTTTGCCGGAACGCCGCGAGTTGAAATTGGAAACGACAGACTCGTCGATTGTCAAAGAAATGCTTTTGGGCGGCATGTCAATCGAAGAAATTTCACGTGAAACGGGCTTGGGACGCGGCGCGATTGAATTGATTCAGCAACTTACCAAACGACAACTTGACAGAAGATGATTTGCCCGCTCATCAATTCGGTGGGCGGAATTTTTTTGACGAGGTAATTTTATGAGCGAGCCGAAAATTTCCGTGATAATCCCGCTGTACAATGCCGAAAAATTTATTCGTCAAACTTTAATCAGCGTGCTTGCGTCGAAATTCAAAGACTACGAAATTATTCTTGTCGACGATTGCTCGACGGATTCCGGCGTTGCCGAAGCCGAAAAAATGTTGCCGCACTTCGACGGGCGATTGAAAATTTTTTCGACGGAAAAAAATTCGGGCAGTGGCGGCGTTCCGCGAAATATCGGCGTGAAAAATTCTGCGGGAAAATACGTCACCTTTGTCGACGCGGACGATTTTCTTTTGCCGACGGCACTCGGTGAATTCTTCGAGCTTGCCGAAAATTTTTCTGCCGACGTTGTTCACACAGAAAAATGTTTGATTTTCAACGACAAGGGCGCAGTCAATTTCACGTGGGACGAGGTCGGCGTTCAGAGCGACGAGCCGCATGACGAATTTGTTGACGCGCCGTTCATGGAGTCAAAAAAACTCGACGAAAGAATTCGGCGGTATCTGCGCAAAAAATTTTTTTGGTTGCCGTGGGGAAAGTTTTTTCGCCGTGACTTTCTGCTCAAAAATAAAATTGACTTCCCGCAGATAATTTATTCCGAAGACATGGTCTTTTGTTTTAAGTGTCTGTGCTTGGCGAAAAAATATCTGCGCGTGCCGAACATTGCCAATATTCACCGCGTTGTCGGCGGATCAATGTCGACGAAAGGTTATTCGTTGAAAATTTCTTTGGAAGTCATAACGAAAATTCTTGCCGACATTGACGAATTCATGAGCGGCGTGAAATTTTTCAAACGCGAACCGAATTATCGTCAAGCCGTTCTGAAATTTTTTGCGGACAAACATTTTTCATTTGAAAAAAATCGTTTCCGTGACGTGCCGTCGCATGAAGTTGAAAAAATTTTTCGTGACGAGTTAAAAAATCCCGCGCTCAATCCGACGGGAAAAAATTTACTTGTCGCGTACCTTTACGACGAACGAATTTTAACTGCAATGCGTAATTCGTAATGCGTAATGAGGAATGATTTCGGTTTTAATTATGCATTACGCATTCCTAATTCCTAATTGCTTTTCAGAGGTGATTTTATGTTGATGACGGGAGCACGGGCGATAGTCGAATGTCTGCGCGAACGCGGCGTTGACGTGATTTTCGGCTACCCCGGCGGAATGATTTTGCCGCTTTATGACGCGCTTATCGACGAAAAAGAAATCAAACAAATTTTGGTGACGCACGAACAAAACGCGGCGCACGCGGCCGACGGTTACGCACGGGCAACGGGCAAAGTCGGCGTGTGCATGGCGACTTCGGGTCCGGGCGCGACGAATTTGGTCACGGGCATTGCGACGGCGTTCATGGATTCAATTCCCGTCGTGGCGATAACGGGACAAGTCGACACCGCGCTTTTGGGACGCGACGCCTTTCAAGAGACGGACATTTTGGATATAACAATGCCCGTCACGAAACACAATTTCAAAGTCAAGGAAGCGCGTCAACTTGTCCCGACGATTCGTCAGGCATTTGAAATTGCGTTGAGCGGTCGACGCGGGCCGGTACTCGTCGACGTGCCCAGAGATCTTTTTTTCGCGGAGGTTGACTTCAAAGCTCAGCCCGTCGAAGAAAAAATTTCCGCGCAACCCGACGCGGACTTCATAATCTGCGCGGCGGAGGCGGCGGAAGAAATTTCCAAAGCTGAACGCCCTGCAGTCATTGTCGGCGGCGGAGCAATTTCGGCGGGCGCGTCCAAAGAAATCATCGCGTTCATCGAAAAATTCAATTTGCCCGTCGTCAACACGCTCATGGGTATCGGAGCAGTTCCGCGTTCGCATCCGCAAAATTTGGGCTTCGCGGGTATGCACGGCAAAAAAGCTGCCAACAACACAATCGCGGCGGCGGATTTGGTTATCGCCATCGGCAGTCGTTTCGGCGACAGACAAACCGGCAACGTCGCCAAATACACGCGCTCGAAAAAATTTATTCACATCGACATTGACCCTGCGGAGATTGACAAAAATATCGGCGGAAGTCTCGGACTTGCGGGCAACATGCAAGTTATCTTGAAACTTTTGATGCGACACGAGGCAAATAAATCCCGCGACGATTGGTGGCGACAAATTAACGATTGGCGCGAAGAATACGACTACGATTATCAAGTCGACAGATTAACCGTGCCGTGGGCAATGCATCAAGTCGCGAAAAAAACTGCGGGCAGAAATTTTGCTTACGCGACGGACGTGGGACAACATCAAATGTGGGCGGCACTTCATTTGCACGTTGAGGAGCCGCGCACGTGGTTTACTTCGGGCGGTCTCGGCACAATGGGCTTCGGACTTCCCGCCGCAATGGGCGCGCAACTTGCTTTCGGGAAAAATCGCCGCGTGATTTGCGTTTCGGGCGACGGCGGCATAAAAATGACGGGCAACGAATTTTACACAATCGCCCGCCTGAAACTCCCGCTCATTTCGCTGATTGTCAACAACACAAGTCTCGGCATGATTCGCCAGCTGCAAAAAGTCATGTACAAAGAACGCTACATTGCCTGCGAACTCGATTACCCGATGGATTATGTCGGCTACGCGAACAGTTTCGGCATTAAGGCGGAGTCGGTCTCCACGCAGGAAGAATTTGCTCACGCGCTTTCGGAAGCTCTTGACGACAGCGAAAATCCCCGCGTCATTGTGTTGAACGTGTGGCGCAGTTTCGTCGAGCCTATGACCAAAGGCGGCGCGAATATTAACGAGTTTGTCGAATTCAAATAAAAAATTTTTCCCCGCGCAGATTTTTGTCACGGGGATTTTTTGTGCGATAAATTTGTTCGTGTGATAAAGGTTTTTTCTTGCCCGCGTCGAAACATGAAAAAAATTTGTATGGAGGTTTCAATCTATGAAAAAATTTTTCGTGACGCTGTTGGTGATAACGGCGGTTGCAATTTCGTCGACGGTGCGGGCGGCCGAATTCGAGATGGTCGAATATTCCGCGCAGGTCAAGTTGCAGTGGCTTGCGGCGGCCGGAATTCCTCAGGCGCAAAAATTCTTGAAGGAAATAGATCGCCCCGTATTTTTCACGGCGAACAATCTGAACGACTTCGAGCGAATTCAGCACGTCAACAGTTTGTATCAGGAATTGAACTTCGCCGCCGCGATTAATTTCGTGCGCGAAAAAAATTACAGCAACGTCATGGATTTGGCGTGCAGTTTGTCTCCGCGTGCAATGATTCTCGGCGACGACGGCCGAAAAGTTATCGTCGGCGAACTCAACACCGTCTGCTTAATCGGCGACTGGATGGTTGACGAATTCGGCGCGCAGGCGAAAAATACCGTCGATTATCAAGTTATCCCCGTCGAGGACACGGACGCAATGACATCGAACGCCGACAAATTCACGGGCGAAATTTGCATTATCGAACAG
>CAMUZL010000053.1 GCA_947165185.1 uncultured Selenomonadales bacterium | reverse complement strand
ATTCTTCAGTTTCGGCTTGTGTACCGCCCGCAATTTGTTCGAGTTGTTCGTCGGTGAGTTCTTCGCTTTTGAGAATTTCGTTTGCCATTTTTTTCAACCTCCAATCTGTTTTCTGCCAATTATACGCCCGTCGAATGATTTTGTTACACGCAACGGCAACGGAAAATTTTCTTGCAAAAAAATTCTGCGACGCTTATTATTGTCGAACGCAAAAGGGAGGAATTTAATTTGGAAACTTTAACAGGCATGGAACGCACGCATCATTGCGGCGAACTTCGTAAATCTGATGTCGGCGCGCAGGTTCAACTTGCAGGCTGGGTTTCTCGTCGACGCGACCACGGCGGATTAATTTTCGTCGACATGCGCGACCGCAGCGGTTTGGTGCAAATTGTTTTCGACGGCTCGACGGAAGGGCTCGACTTCGCAAAAGCCGAAACGTTGCGCAATGAATTTGTTATCGGCATTCGCGGCAAAGTTCGTGCGCGTTCGGAAGATACCGTCAACCCGAAAATGGACACGGGCGAAATTGAAATTCTCGTTGAAGAATTGCGCATCCTCAACAAGGCGAAGACTCCGCCGTTTTACATTCAAGACGGCGTTGACGTTGACGAAATGGTTCGTCTGCGCTACAGATATTTGGATTTGCGCCGCCCCGAAATGCAACAGAATATTATTTTGCGTCACCGCGTTGCAAAAATCATGCGCGACTATCTCGACGAAAACGGATTCTTGGAAATTGAAACGCCGATGTTGTGTCGTTCGACGCCCGAAGGTGCCCGCGACTTTTTGGTTCCCAGCCGCGTCAATCCCGGACAATTTTACGCACTGCCGCAGTCTCCGCAAATTTTCAAGCAACTGTTGATGGTCTCCGGCTTTGAAAAATATTTCCAGATTGTGCGCTGTTTCCGCGACGAAGATTTACGCGCCGACCGTCAACCCGAATTCACGCAGTTGGATATTGAAACGTCATTCCTCAACCAAAACGAAATTTTGACGCTGATGGAAGGTCTCATCAAAAAAATTTTTGAAACGACGCTCGACGTGAAAGTTGAGACGCCATTCCTGCGCATGAGTTGGGATGAAGCAATGACGCGTTTCGGCTCCGACAAACCCGATTTGCGTTTCGGCATGGAACTGCAGGACATTTCGGAATTCGTCAAAGGCTCGGACTTCAAAGTCTTTAACAGCGTGCTTGAAAACGGCGGGCAAGTCAAAGTTATTCGCGTCGACGATTATGCCGACATTCCCCGCCGCGAACTCGATAACCTCGTCGAATACGTAAAAATTTACGGCGCGAAAGGTCTTGCGTGGATTCAGTACAGCAAAGACGGTATAAAATCCCCCTTCAAGAAATTTTACAGCGACGAAACTTTTGACCGGATTAAACAAGCGACGGGTTGCAAGACGGGCGATTTACTTTTGGTCGTTGGCGATAAAGCGTCGGTTGTCGCGCAGGCTCTCGGCGAATTGCGTTTGGAAATGGCGCGTCGTCGGAATTTGATTGACCCCGAAAAACTTTGTTTCTTGTGGATTGTCGATTTCCCGATGTTTGAATACGTCGAAGAGGACAAGCGTTACAAGGCAATGCATCACCCGTTCACCGCGCCGCGTGAAGAGGACGTGGAATTTTTGTTGACCGCGCCCGAAAAAGTCAAGGCGAACGCTTACGACATTGTTTTGAACGGCGTGGAAGTCGGCGGCGGAAGTCTCAGAATTTATCGCAGCGACTTGCAAGAAAAAGTTTTCGAGGCTATCGGTTTGACGCACGACGAAGCGCACGCGAAATTCGGATTTTTGATGGACGCGTTCGAGTACGGCACGCCTCCGCACGGCGGAATTGCTTTCGGGCTTGACAGATTGATTATGTTGATGGCGAAACGCAAATCGATTCGCGACGTGATTGCTTTCCCGAAGACGCAGAGCGCGATTGACCCGATGAGCCACGCGCCGAGCGAAGTCGATGAAAAACAGTTGCGCGAACTGTCAATCAAGACTGCCGTCAAAAAGAAGTCGCTTTAAAAGCGACGGAACAATTTGGCTTGCCGTTTCGTTTCTCAAGCGTCGACGCCATACCAAATCGGAGACAACGTTCACGTTAATGTTACACGCAAAAAAATTATCCCCGCTCAATCGAGTGGGGATTTTTTTCGTGTTTGATTCACAAGTTGTAACGTTCGAGTTCTTCGACTTCAACATTGTCCGCCTTAATTTTGAGGTTCCAATAAATGTCATTACCATCCGAATTATAAGCGTATTCGACGGAGAAAAAATGCAAACAACCGTCACCATCAAGTTCAGCATCCCAAATTTCACTGTCGAGTTCAGGAGAAAAAATTTTGTCGGAAATATTCTCGTCGTACTCAAAAACAGAAACGTCTTCAAAAGTCACGGCGATTAAACCGTTCTTCGGCGTTGTCTTGTCGTACCAATTCTGCATCCAAAAGCATAACTCAATCGTCAGCACAAGCGTTTTATTGGCGGCATCGTATTCGATTCTTTCAACGCTGCTGTCGTGCAAATAATATTTTCCTCTGAGTTCCGTAAGAGTCAAGTTAATCATCTCCGTCTTTGTCAAAGCGCAGTCTGTTTTCGTCCTAGTCTTGAAAATGGTTCCGTGTGTAATTTTACGGAAAATTTTTATCTCCGTCAAATTCGGCGGGGATTTTTTTGTAAATCTGCGCGGCTTGTGCTAAATTATCGGCAAAAACTTTCGGAGGTGAACGCATTGACGATTGATGAACTGCTGAAAGATTATCGCGAAGTCTTTGCACTGTCCGACGTGGAAAAAGGCGAACACTTCGAGCGGCTCATGAAAAATTTTTTGCTGACTTATCCCGTGTGGCGCGGAAAAATTTCCGACGTGTGGCGTTGGAAAGATTTTCCGTTCCGTGACGAACTCGGCGGCAAAGATTTGGGCATCGATCTCGTTGCGAAAACTTTTGACGAAAAATTTTGGGCTGTGCAATGCAAATTTTATTCCGAATCAACAACCGTCGCGAAACCCGCAGTTGATTCGTTTTTCTCGAACGCGACAAGGACTTTTGACGGCGACAAAACATTTTCCGAATTCGTTTGGATTTGTACGACCGACCGTTATACCGACAACGCCCGCGAAATGTTCAAAAATCGCACGCCCGCAGTAAAAATCGTCGACATGGAAACTTTGCGGCGCGCTCAAGTCAACTGGACGCTCCTCAACAACGGTTTTGTTCGCGAAGAGGCAATCAACGTTCGCAAACTGCGCGATTATCAACTTACCGCCGTCGAAAAAGCCCGTGAACATTTTTTGACGGAAGGCAACGCTCGCGGACAATTAATTATGGCGTGCGGCACCGGAAAAACTTTCACGTCGCTCAAAATCGCCGAAAATCTTGCGCCCGACGGGAAAATTTTGTTTCTCGTGCCGTCAATCTCGCTTTTGCGTCAAACTCTCGAAGAATGGGCAAGTTTTTCCGACAAACCCATTGATGCAATCTGCGTTTGTTCAGACAATACCGCCGCAAAACTCGATGACGAAATTGTTGACGTGAATTTACCGCTGCCCGCAATGACTGACGACGAAAAAATTGCCGACGCGCTAAAAAATTTTCACGGCGACGGCTTGACGGTGATTTTTTCGACGTATCAATCAATCGAAGTCGTTCAAAGGCTCAATTTGACTTTCGACTTGGTTATTTGCGACGAAGCGCACCGCACGGCAAGCAAAAAGGACAGTCACTTCACCAAAGTTCACGATGAAAAAATTATTCACGCCAAACGACGCCTTTACATGACTGCAACGCCAAAACTCGCGAAAACCAACGTCACAAGCGATACCGACGACGAAAATAAACTTTCCGAGTGGACAATGAACAACGAAACGACTTTCGGCAAGGAATTTCACCGAATAAGTTTCCGCGAAGCAATTTTCGACTGCGATTGCCTGTCTGATTACAAAGTCTTCGTGCTCACCGTCAACGAAAATTATTTGACGCCGTCGCTCAAAAAAGTTATCAACGACGTGAAGTCAACGCTCAAAACCGACGACGCATTGAAATTAATCGGCTCGTTGCTCGCTTTGTCGAAACATATGGACGAAAATTCTGCGCGGCTCGTAAAAGACGACGAAAATCGTTTCATGCACACCGCAGTTGCGTTTTGTAACTCGATTAAGAACGCCGAACAACTTTCAAAGAATTTTTCGATCGTTCAGGAAAAATTTTTCGCCGATCTGCCCGCCGCCGACAAAAATTTGTTCGTAACAGTTCACGCAGACCACGTTGCAGGCACAATGTCCGCCGCCGAACGCGCTCCGAAACTTCGCAGACTCAAAACCGCCTCGCTTGAAGGAAATCTCTGCAATATTTTATGCAATGTCCGTTGTTTGTCCGAAGGCGTCGACGTTCCCGCGCTTGATGCCGTTATTTTTTTGTCGTCGAAGAAATCCAAAGTCGAAATCGTTCAAGCCGTCGGTCGCGTCATGCGAAAGGCTCCGCATAAAAAATTCGGCTACATTATCATTCCCGTCGTCGTGCCGCTCAATAAATCGCCCGAAGAAGCTTTGCGCAACAGCAAAGACTTCGATATTGTTTGGGAAGTCGTCAACGCCCTGCGCGCTCACGATGAAGCGATGAACATTGAGATTGAACGAATTCGCAACAAACTTTCCGGCGATACGAAAGAAATTCCGAGCGAAAAAATTATTGTCGACGACGGCGGCAGGCAACTTGTGCTTGAAGAACTTTTGAAGTGGGATGACCTCAAAAATAAAATTTATGCCCGCATGGTTGAGCACGTCGGCAATAAATTGTACTGGATTCAGTGGGCGCACAAAGTTTCCGAGATTGTCGAACGCCACAAAGCCCGAATCACCGAATTAATCAACGTCGAGGGCGAACACAAACGCGCTTTCGGCGAATTCATTGACGGCTTGCGAAAAAATTTAAATCCGTCCGTCTCTCGCGCCGAAGCTGTCGACATGTTGGCTCAACATCTCGTCACTCGTCCCGTTTTCGAGGCTCTGTTTGAAAATTATTCGTTCGCGAAGAGCAATCCCGTCAGTAAATCAATGCAAAACATTCTTGACGCGCTTGAAGGCGACGGAATGATTAAAGACCGCGAATTTTTTGAGCGACTTTATAAACACGTCCGCGAAAGTTGCAAAAACATGGGCGACGCCGCAAGTCGTCAACAAATCGTCAACAGGCTGTACGAAAACTTTTTTAAGTTCGCGCTCGAAAAAACTTCCGAAAAACTCGGCATTGTTTACACGCCCGTCGAAGTCGTCGATTTTATTTTGCGTTCCGTCGACGCCGTGTTAAAAAAACATTTCAATCGCAGGCTCACCGACAAAAACGTTCACATTATCGATCCGTTCGCGGGCACGGGCACTTTTATCACGCGATTGATTCAATCCGGCTTGATTCGTCCGAAAGATTTGTTCAACAAGTATCTGAACGAACTGCACGCCAACGAAATTGTCCTGCTTGCCTATTACATCGCCGCAATCAACATCGAAAACGCTTATCACGCCGCTTTGAACGCCGAAGGTTACGCGCCTTTCGAGGGAATTTGTTTCACCGACACTTTTCAGCTTTACGAACTCGGTCAACAAAATTTGCCGCTCAAAGGCGTCCTGCAGGAAAATTCCGCTCGCGTCAACGAACAAAAGAAAGCTCGCATTGAAGTTATCGTCGGAAATCCGCCATATTCCGTCGGGCAACGTTCCGCCAACGACAACGCGCAAAACGAATATTATCCCAAGCTCGAAGAACGTATCGAACAAACTTACGCCAAACTCACCAACGCCACGAATAAAAATTCGCTTTACGACAGTTACATCAAGGCGTTCCGTTGGGCAAGCGACAGAATTTCCGACAGCGGCGTTATCGGTTTCGTCACCAACGCGGGTTGGCTTGACGGCTCGGCTATGGACGGCTTGCGCAAATGTTTTGCCAAAGATTTTTCGTCGATTTACGTTTTCAATCTGCGCGGCAACGCTCGAACTCAAGGCGAATTGCGTCGTAAAGAATCCGGCAACGTTTTCGGCGGCGGCTCACGGGCACCGATTGCGATAACGATTTTGGTTAAGACGAATCATGACGGCGACGCGCAGATTTTTTATCGGGACATCGGCGACTACCTCACACGCGAAGAAAAACTTTTGCGAATCAAAAATACTGCGGACGTTTTAAGCAACGAATTCACGCAAATAATTCCGAACGAACAAGCCGACTGGGTTAATCAGCGCGGCGGAAAATTTGACACGTTCATTCCGTTGGCTCCCGAAAAAAAATTCGACGGCGCGGCAAAAAGTTTCTTCGTAGTTAATTCACGCGGACTTGTTACGGCTCGTGACGCTTGGGCTTATAATTTTTCACGCCCCGAACTTGAACGCAATATGCACACGACGATTGACTTTTACAACACGCACGAACCGACGGACGTTGACCCGACAAAAATTGTTTGGACAGATTTAACTCGACAAAACAAAAATCGCAAACGCAAATATGAATTTGACGCCGCGCAGATTGTCGAAACTTTTTATCGCCCCTTCTGTAAATCAAATCTTTATTTCGATGACGGCTTCAATGAACGTCGCGGGCAAATGAGCGAATTTTTCCCGACGGGCAACGAAGAAAATCTTTTAATCTGCGTGCCCGGCGTTGGTGACAGCAAAAATCCTTCCGTGTTAATTACGAACAAAATCACGGACTATCAAACAGAATTCAACACGCAATGTTTTCCGCTGTATTGGTACTCGAAACCCGTGCAGGGAACTCTTGACGGCTTCGGCTCCGACAGCAATCGACACGACGGAATTACGGATTGGATATTGAATCGGGCGCGTGAACTTTACGGCGATGAAAGCTTTAAGCTTGAAGCTTTAAGCTGTAAGGGGTGCGACTCCAAAACTCAAAGCTTAAAGCTCAAAGCTCAAAGCTCAACCGCTCACGCCGTCACGAAGGAAGACATCTTCTATTACGTCTACGGATTCTTGCATTTGCCGAGTTATCGGGCGACATTTGCCAACGAGCTGAAAAAATCTTTGCCGCGAATCATTTTGGTTGCCGACGCGAAGAAATTTTGGGCGTTATCGAAAGCCGGGCGCGCTCTTGCCGAAATTCATTTGAATTACGAGACGCAACCGCCCGCGCAGGTTGAAGTTATCGGCGTCGAACACGGAGATTTTCGCGTCAAGAAGCTGAAACTCGTCGACGACCGCCGAAATTTGATTTACAACGAGCACATCACGATAAAAAATATTCCGCCGCGCAGTTTTGAATACGTGGTGAACGGGCGCAGTCCTTTGGAATGGATAATCGACCGCTATCAAGTCAAAAAAGACCCGTCGAGCGAAATAATCAATAATCCGAACGATTGGGCGAGCGAACACGGCAAGGCGCGCTACATTTTGGACTTGATTCTGAGTTGTATCACGGTGAGCCTGAAAACTTTGGACATTGTGGACACTTTGCCCGAAATTGACTTCGACGCTTGAAAAATTTTTTGACAAACCGCCGTCCGTGTGATAAATTACGCACGAAACGAGGAAACCACATTAGGATGCTGGACATAACTAACACCAAACGAAAAACCCCCGCGCAGAGTGACTAACTGCACGGGGGCTTCGTTTTGCCTAACCGGGTGACTAATCCGATTAACTAAGGGCACCTGGAGTGAAAAACGCCTGCTACTTCTTGAGCCAACGGTCGTAGATGTAGTTTCCGATAATGGAAGCGACCACACCGACTGCCAGCGAACCGAGGATGCTGAGCATAATAACACCTCCTCTCGTGCTGAGTTCTGCCGTGGTGTTTGAGAGGGAGTAGCATCGGCGAAATTATATCACGGCGAAATTAATCGTTCAACTTTGGCGAAAACATGTTGCCGAGTGTTGATTTCGACGCTTGCAAAAAATTTTTGGGCGGTTTATAATGTCTGCAATTTACGGGACTAAACTTCATCGTTATCACAAAGCAAAAACCCCCGAGCATGTCTGATGCTAACAGACTCTCGGGGGTTTCGCTAACCGGTAGCGAAAATTTTGTGCTCAGTCATTATCCTCGAAAAGATGTTTGAGCACGTCGTAGAGGAAACGTCCGAGGATGCCCTCCACGATTTTTTTTACGAACTTTTTAACGCGTTTTGCGCGCTTACGGGACTTCTTCAACGCTATCACCCCCCGGCCTGAAACTACTGCAGTAGGGTCGGATAACGACGGGCGTATTTTACAGCGTGAAATAAAAATTTTCAACAAAACGCGCTGCTTGGCTTCGACGCTTGAAAAATTTTCCGTAACGGCTGATATAATGCGCACATTTATTGCGAAGTTATTTTCATCGTTGTCACAAAGCAAAAACCCACGTGCAGAGTGACTAACTGTACGGGGGCTTCGTTTTGCCAAAATGTTGACAAAGTATCGAGCGTGTGATAAATTTTCATTGCCGAATTACAAGAGCAGAATAAGAATTGTAGTTCCACGAATATCACCAAAACGAATAACCCCCGTGCGGGATGGTGACCTGCGCGGGGGCTTCGTTTTGCCTAATCGGTTGGTGAATCCGATTGTCAGGGGCAATAAGCCGGTTGTTTCTGCCGCTTACTTCGTTCTGTTGCGGATGTAGTCGAGGATCAGCCCGCCAATGACGGTACCGATTGCTCCGCCGACTGCAGTCACGCCGAGCAGAATAAGAATATCCATAAATATCACCTCCCTCCGCAAGCGTTACCGCCTATCGAGAGGTGCGGCATTGGAAAAATTATATCACGGCGAAATTAAGCGTTCAACTTTGGCGAAAACATGTTGCCGAGCGTTGATTTCGGTGCTTGCAAAAAATTTTTGAGCGGTTTATAATGCGTCAAGCGAAATTTTCGGCATTTGTCGGGGGTTGAGCTATATCGGCGCAGTTTGTGCTCAATCGTTATCCTTGAAAAAGTATTCTGCGCAAAAAAGTTTTACAAAACAAATTGTCCACCGTTATCACAAAGCAAAAACCCCCGAGCATGTCTGCTTGCGACAGACTCTCGGGAGTTGAGCTTTTAACGGCTCAATTTGTGCTCAATCGTTATCCTTGAAGATGTATTTGAGCACGTCGTAGATGAAACGCACAATGACGCCCTCCACGATTCTTTTTATGATGTCGCGGGTTTTGTCCACCGATTTCACCCCCTTCCTTGATCTCAGGGATCGGGGTCGGATAACGACAGGCGTATTTTACAGCTTGAAATAAAAATTTTCAACAAAACGCGCTGCTTGACTTCGACGCTTGAAAAATTTTTTGACAAACCGTCGTCCGTGTGATAAATTTTGGGCGTCGAAAAGACGACAACTGCATTGAGTGAGGCTAGCAGTTCTAACATGTTTTCACCGAACGAAAACCCCCGCACAGAATGGGTCACTGTACGGGGGCTTCGTTTTGCCTAACCGCCGGGTCTAGCGATTGTCAGGGGCAATAAGTCAGTTGTTTCTGCCGCTTAGCGACGTTTGTTGATTATGTAGTCGAGGATAAGACCGCCGACCACGATCGCCAAAACGTCAAAGCCGAACTGAGTAAGGCCCTCTAACATATTTTCACCTCCCTCCGCAAGCGTTACCGCCTATCGAGAGGTGCGGCATTGGCGAAATTATAGCACTGCGAAATTAATCGTTCAACTTTGGCGAAAACATGTTGCCGAGCGTTGATTTCGGTGCTTGCAAAAAATTTTTGGGCGATTTACGCTGTGAATGCGTTTTGCCTGATTTGAAGCGTCGGGAGCGGATAACGACAAATGATTCCCGCAACAAATCGGACAATTTTCAAACAAAAAAGCCTCGACGCGCAGTCGGGGCTTTTTCAATTTGGAATTTGGAATTAGGAATGTGGAATTGAAAAATCTACTCCCGCGTTTTATCAGAAACGTCGAAAATCATTCGGCAACTCGAATTTAATCGTGATTGGCGTAGACATTCCGAATAATTTTTTCAACAGACCGGGTTTCGGTGCGGTGTCGGTTACGGAAAAATCTTTTTGGTTGCCGTGAAGAATTTCAGTCATCAAAAAGTTCAACGCGTCGTCCTCCGTGCCGAGTTTGTCGATAAGATTGTTTTCAAGCGCGGTGCGAGCGTCCAAAACTCTGCCGTCCGCCAATTCGTCAAGATTAATTGCGTTCGGGCGCGTGAGCTTAACGAAGTCGATAAATTCCGCGTGCGCCTGTTTTACGAGCGTTTCAAGGTAAATTTCTTCTTCGGGCGACATTTCGCGGAAGGGGTTGCCCAAATCTTTCATCTTGCCGGATTTAATTGTCTTGATCGCGACGCCTAATTTTTTCGACAGCTCCTGATAATTCGGCAACGTCATAATCACGCCGATTGAGCCCGTCCAAGACAATGTGTTGGCGAAAATGTAATTCGACGCGGCGGCAATCATGTACGCGCCGGAGCAGGCACTGTCGCCAATCGACGTGACGACGGGGACATCTTGACGCAAACTCAAAACCAATTTCGCAATTTCTTCGCTTGTGGCAGCCGCGCCGCCCGGCGAATTTATTTTCAAGAGAATTCCTTTGTAATTGTCTTTGTTCGTCCGGTTGACTTCGAGCAACGAGCTTTTCAACTTGCGAACGGAGTCATCGCCGCTGAATTTTGACGTGCCGTCGGCTATTTCGCCGTTCAAATAGAGTTTCAAAATTTTTTTGCGTGAGAACATGCCCATAAAGAAAACCTCCCAACAAATTCGATTATGACGGCGCGGGCATTTTACCACGCGACTGAAAATTTATCAAAGGCTTGAAAAAATTTCGAGACAACTTGCAAATTCGTTACGCATCGCGATTTTTGTTGCACGCGAGATTTTTCGCGTCGTGACGCGGTTTTTGACTTTGGTAAAAAAATTACAGCCAAACTAAAAGTTGTGCATAAAGGTCGCGCCATTACGGGCTTGACAAGCATTTTTGGCAATGATAATATTACGCCGCTTTTGAACAGGCATGAAAATTTTGGAAGGAGGTGGGCGCATGCCAACCATTAATCAGTTAGTGAGGAAAGGTCGTCAGAGTCTCGAAGAAAAATCGACGGCTCCGGCACTGAAGGATTGTCCGCAGAAACGCGGCGTATGCACCCGCGTTTACACGACGACGCCCAAGAAACCGAATTCGGCACTTCGTAAGGTTGCGCGTGTCCGCTTGACCAACGCCATTGAAGTCACTGCATACATTCCCGGTATCGGGCACAACTTGCAGGAACACAGCGTTGTGTTGATTCGCGGCGGCCGCGTCAAGGATTTGCCGGGTGTTCGCTATCATATCATTCGCGGCTCCCTCGATACCGCCGGCGTGCAAGACCGCAAGCAGTCGCGTTCCAAATACGGCGCGAAAAAGGCCAAAGCCAAGAAGAAGTAAGCTGATAGCTGATAGTTGATAGCTTATAGAAAATGGATTTTTTTCCTAAAAGCTAAAAGCTTCAAGCTGAAAGCTCAAACCGAAAGGAGCAGCAGAAATGCCAAGAAAAGGTTCTGTGCCTAAACGCGACGT
>CAMUZL010000052.1 GCA_947165185.1 uncultured Selenomonadales bacterium | reverse complement strand
ATGCAACATAAAGCACCACAAGCCCTGCATTCCGAAAACGAAAAAATGTTGCGGAGCTTTGTTGCGAATCACCGACATCGAAATTAAAAAGTACGGAACCCAACCAACCAACATCGCGATTTTGAACGCACGATAAGTCAGCCCGTCCGACAAGATAAAAAATGTTATCGTCAAGTCCGCCGCAATCCAGAGCAAAAATCTTTTCAGCAACAATTTTTTTTCGTCCGAAGTAATTTCGCTGCTGAACGGCAAATAGCGCAGGTACACGCCCGACATTTGAGCAAAAAATATCAGCACGTTCGTCATGGCAAGCCTTCTTTCCGGTTGCGAATATGCTCCAACGCTTTGTCAATGTCGCCCGATTCCAACAAAGTGTTGATGAGATTGTAATTGTGGCGCAGGTCGTGACGCATGACGGAAATTTTTTTGCTGTTCTCCGTCATCAACGAATCATATTCCTTCAGCGCGGTCAGTTGCTCTTCCAAACGCGTCTGGTTGCGCTCAAGCCGTTGCAGTTCGTAAAAATTTTTCACGGCGTTCAAAATGTATCGATAGAAAAAGAAAAATACTATCGGCAGATAAAATCTCGACAGCCGCTCCGCCCACGAGTGAATAAGAACATCGTCGGCCAACCGAATCAAATGCGCCGAACAAATTATCAGCGGCAAAAGCGCAATGTAAATTCCCTGTGGGCGCAAGTTGAAAAATTCGCGGCTCGGCAACAGCTTAAAGAAAAAATATCCGCACACGGGCAAAAATATCACGAACAACGCAAGATACGTCGCCGCCTCGATAAAAATCAATTCGGATTCGGAGAGGTTGACGAAGCTCAAAATGAAAAATGCGCCGATCGTGTGTTGTATAAGCGAACACATGACGCCCATTCCGAAAACGAAAAAATGTTGCGACAATCCCCACGGAATTAACTTCGCGCAAATTATGAAGTAGGGAATCCAGCCAATAAACAAAACTAATTTGTAAGTTGAAGCGTCGACGTAAAATTTTGCAAAGAAAATTTCGTACACAAAGACACTCGCCACACACCACAACGACGAGTATAAAAATAATTTGCGCGTCGCCTTTTCGGTGACTTTTCTTGAAAAAGCAAGGTAACGAATTGCGGCGTCTAAAAGCTGAGCGAGCGCGATTAAAATCGGCAACAGTTGCACCGCTTTGCCCTCCGACAGAAAAAGTGATTCGGATTGCCGAAAAGTGATTAAGATTTTTCCCGCAAAAAATCGTATCATATTCCGGCAAGCCAACTGCTCAAAAAATTTTTTGAGCCTCGATAATTCTTGCCGCCTCGATTATGGGGCGGATTTTTTTAGGTTGTTTACGTGTCGACAAACATCAGATTTTAAATTTGTTAATTGCTTCCTGCATTTCAATCGCCAACTGCGCCAAAGCTTGCGACGCGACGGCAATTTCTTCGTTGGAGGCAGATTGCGTTTCGGTGTCGTTGGAAATGGAATTTGTGTATTCGGAATTTTTGCGGCTGACTTCGTCGATTGAGTTGACGGCAGTGACGATTTGCGACGCGCCGTCGGAAACAGTGCGCATTGAAACTCCGATGCCTTCCATTTGATGCTTGATGTTATCGACGCGTTGCATGATTCGCTTGAACTGTTCGCCGACCTCGGCAATGGCGTCGGTGCCTTCTTTAACGTCTTGCGTGCCGGTCTCCATTGCTTCAACGGCAAGAACCGTGTCATTTTGAATGTTCAAAATGCGTTCGCGAATTTTTTCGGCGGAAGTTTGAGACTCGGCTGCAAGTTTGCGCACTTCTTCCGCGACGACCGCGAAACCTTTGCCGGCTGCACCTGCACGCGCCGCCTCTATTGCCGCATTGAGAGCGAGCAAGTTTGTTTGTTCAGCAATGGAAGAAATTGCCTCGATAATCTGTCCGATTTGTTTGGAGTTGTCGCCGAGTTGTTTGACGACCTTCGCCGACGCCATAACGCTTCTTTCAATGTTGCCCATTTTTTCAACGGCAACTTCCATAAGATGTGAACCTCGTTGAGCAGCTTCGGCCGTTTCGTTTGAAGTTTTGGTAACCAGCTCAGTTTTTTCGGACATGTTTTCGATGTCCTTGAAGACAATATCGACGTTCTTTTTCGCGGAAGAAATGTCGCCGAGCTGACGGGTCATGTTGCCGTTGACTTCGGCAATATTTTCGGAAATATGGACGGAAGTATCGGCGGATTGCTGAGCGTTGGCGGTAAGTTCTTCGGACGACGCGGCGACTTGGTGCGACGTGTGAGACATTTTCCCGATTAAATTTCGCAAACTCGCGCTCATTTCGTTGAAGGCGGCGGACAAAGATCCGATTTCGTCTTGTGAACGAACGGCAAGGTCTTGAACGCGTAAATTTCCGTGCGACAATTCGACGGCGTGTTTTTGCAACTGAGCAATCGGGGCGGTGATTGAGGACGACATTTGCATACAGGCAAAAATCATCAGCGCAAGACCGACAAAGCCGAGAATAAGGTAAGTCGTGCGCAACGTTTTAATCGAGCTCATAACGAAATCTTCGCTGACGGCAATGCCCAAAATCCAGCCGGTGCATTCAATCGTCGTGTAAGCAAAAACTCTGTCGCCAAAATGTTCGTCTTCGGGCAAAGCAAAATATCCCGCACCATTTCTCAACATTTCGTCGAAGTGTTCGGCAATGCCGGGAATTTCTTTTGCAGTCTTTGCGCCGCGTGAAGTGGTCGTCGCCAAAAGATTGCCCGAACGTTCAAAAATGACGCCGTCACCTTCGCCGCGATATTTGGATTTTTTAATTTGCTCGTTGAGAACATCAAGACTTACGTCGACGCAGGTTGAGCCGACAAATTCGCCGTTGATTTTAATGGGCGCGACGGCGGAAACGATAAGTTTGTTCGTGAATCCGTCAATGTAAGCTTCACTGAAAGTCAGCCCGTTTTTTCTCTGGCGTTGTTGTACCAAGCGCGAACAGTCGGATCGATTTTGCCGGTGAAGTCGCCCGCCTGATAGCCGAAAAGATATTTGTCCTTGAGACCGATTGTAACGTCGAGAATGTCTTTGTCGGAAGTGGTGAGCGCAAGAAGTTCGCGATTTTTCATGCGGTTGAGGTCGCCGAGATTTCCGAGCAGGTCGGCGGTGTACTGAGCGGCGATGGCTTTTGATTTAAGCCAAGAATCCAAAGCCTTGCCCTGAGAATCGACGACAGCGGAAATTTCACTTTCCAAAGTCTCGGACAAGTTCAAAAAGGACGTGTAATAGCCGACGATTGACATGACGGCGAACAGGCCGCCCGCCAGAAAAGCAAGCAACGAAAATTTTTGCCGTAAGCCAAGATTCATGGGAGTAACCTTCTTTCGGAGGATTTGGAAAATTTCTGGGGCATTTAGTGGGACAAAGCAGCTTGAACTTCTTTCGGGAATTGTCGTATCGCTTGCAAATAAGAGGCGGTTGTCATATCAATTTTTCGGCGACCTTGTTCCCAGTTTCGCAACGTCGCGATTGGAATTCCAAATGCGGCGGCGAATTGACTTTGCGACATTTGAAGTTCTCGACGAACTTCACGCGGCTGAATCGTTTCGTTCGTCGAAAAAGAAATTTTCGCGACGGGCATAAAAAAAATTCTCCTTTCGTCAGAAATTTTTGTCACGGGCAGATTATATGTCGACGGCGCACGATTTACATGAAAATTTGTCGGCAAACGGCGTTCAAAATTTTTTCTTCCCAGATGTAAAAGCCGTCGAGTTTGCCTTTTGAACGCGGGTCGCCGTCCGGATCAATCGCCTGCCCGTTGAGCATGTAAACGAAGCCGGTTTTTGTTTGCGGGACGAAAAAAATTCCCGACAACATTCCGAAAGCGTCGCCAAGATGTCCGACCAAATTAAAGCCGTTCACGCGGTGCGCGCCGAGGCCGTAAGACATGAACGAGCCGCCGCAAGTGTCGCCGTTCGGATTTTGCGAATTGAAAGTCCAGTGCGGTTTGAAAATCATTTCGAGTGATTCGCCGCTTAAAATTTTTTGTCCGCGAAAAATTCCGCCGTTCAAAATCATTTCAAGCGCGTGGGCAAGTTCGTCGAAAGAAATTCTCAGCCCGCCTTGCGGAGAAAAAAACGTTGCATTTGTCCCGACGCGGTAATTTTTTAAACTGCAAACGCGGCAAAAATTTTCGGCGTAAGGATTTTGAAGCGCGACTGTATCTTTCGCAGGCTGGATTCCGCTGAAGTCGTCAAGTTGCGCGTGCCAATCGCCGAATTCATTCCAAACGCCCGAAGAATTTTTTTTGCGGTAAAGCGTACCGAGATTTTTAAATTCTGCGGCGGCAAGATTTGCGGGAAGATAATCGGCCTTCGTGTCGAGTTGACGCAAAATATTTTCGCGCTGAAAAATGTCGAAACGCTTGCCGGTCACGCGTTCAATAATCGTGCCCAAAACTCCGTAATTCAAGTTGCTGTAGCTGAAGAACTCGCCGACTTTTTCATCACGTGGAGCAAAATGCGCGCCGCCTTCCCAAAATTCGCCGTCGGGTTGAAAAAGTTCGCTGATACTTATTTCGGGCGGCAAGCTGTAAATTTTCCCGTCGCGAATCGATGACGTGTGACAAGCCAACATTTTCACGGTGATTTTTTTTTGCGGTTGATTCGGGTTACGCAACTTGAAGCCAAGCAAATCGCCAGCGTCGTCATCGAGCGAAAATTTTCCTTGTTCGACGAGTTGCATAACAGAAAAAATCGTGAACATTTTCGAGACCGACGCCGCCCGAAAACGCGTGTGACGATTGACGGGTTTTGAATTCGTTCCGAGAACACGACTGCCCAAAAATTTCGCGAAAACTTCTGCGCCGTCTTTGAAGATGATAACGCCGAGTCCGACAACGCCCGTGCCCGTGTCGCCAATCATGCCCGATAATTCGTAATTTAATGCCGTAAAGTCCATTGCAATGCGCCTCCTCAATCTTGACATTAAATCGCGTGCTTTGCTATCATACCTGAAAAAAATCGGGAGGAATGCATTTTTGAACACGGGTTTTTACGTTTCGGAGATTGACGAAAAAATTTTTGCGCGAATTGACGGCAAGTCTTACAAAAAAAATTGCTCTGTGCCGCTGAGCGAACTTCGGTATTTGCGATTGTTGCACAAAGATTTTCGCGGAGAGACTGCGACGGGCGAACTGATTTGCAACAAGGCGATTGCCGACGCGCTGACGGACATTTTCCAAAAACTTTTCGCGGAGAATTATCCCATCGAAAAAATTCGGCTGATTGACGAATACGACGCCGACGACGAACTTTCGATGCGCGACAACAATTCTTCGTGTTTTAATTTCCGCTACGTTTCGCACACGAACAGAATTTCTCTGCACGGCTACGGTTTGGCGGTAGACATAAATCCGCTTTACAATCCGTACATCAAAACCGTCGACGGGAAAAAAATCATTGCGCCGGCGAACTCGGTCGAGTTTGAAGACCGCACGAAAAATTTCCCGCACAAAATTGACGAGAATGATCTTTGCGTCAAACTTTTTGCCGAACACGGATTTTTGTGGGGCGGCAACTGTTGGGACGACGAAAAAGATTATCAGCATTTTTTCGTAGAAATGGGGCGTTGAAATGAAAAAATTTTTTATGGCGGCGTTGCTGCTCGTGACGATGATTTTCACGGGTTGCGGCGGCGGAAACGATTCGGCAGGCGGCAACAAGTTGAGCGTCATGCTCAGTTCAAACGTCGTTTCGCTTGACAGTGCGCAGTGCACAGACCTTGCGTCGTTTGAAGTCATTGCCGATTGCATTGACGGCTTGATGCAACTGGATTCAAACGGCAAACCGATTCCCGCGCTTGCCGAAAGTTTTGACGTGAGCGAAGACGGCAAGACTTACACTTTCCACTTGCGCGACGCAAAATGGGCGAACGGCGACCCCGTCACGGCTGAAGATTTTGTTTTCGCGTGGCGGCGTCACTGCCAAAAAGCTGAGGAATATGCTTACGTTTTCGGCAATACGGTCGGTTGCGTGAAAAATGCCGACGCGGTCATCAAAGGCGGCGACCCGAAAACTTTGGGCGTCACTGCCAAAGACGCGAAAACTTTGGTGGTTGAACTTGACGCGCCGGTTCCGTTTTTCCCCGCGCTGATGGCTTTCCCGACGTTCTACCCGATTAATGAAAAATTTTTCAGCAGTTTGGCGGACGGAAGTTACGGCACGAGTCCCGAAACTTTTTTGTCGAATGGTGCTTTTGCGCTGACGAATTACCTGCCCGGCACGGCAAATATTCAGCTCAAGAAAAACGATTCTTACTGGAACGCGGCGGCAGTTTCGATTGACGGCTTTCAATATCAGGTTGTAACTTCGTCCGACAACGCTTTGACTTCGTTCAAAAATGGCACGCTTAACGTCGTGAACATCGGCGGCAACCAAGTTGCGCACGCCAAACAGGACGGCGAACTTTCCAAAAATCTGCAGACGTTTTCTTCGGGCATGTTGACTTATCTTTCTTTCAACCAAGACCCGAAAAATCATCACGCGGGCGCACTTGCCAATGTCAATCTTCGTTTGGCGATTTCAAACGCGATTGACCGCGAATCTCTCGTGAACAATTACGTCGCGAACGGCTCGACGGCAACTTATACCGCCGTGCCCGTGAAGTTCGCGCCCAACGCCAAAGACGGAAAATTTTTTGCCGAAGACCAAAAGAAATATTCCGACGTGGTGAGCTTCGACGTTGACAAAGCGCGGAAATTTTTGGAGTCGGCAAAAACGGAACTCGGCAAGACAACTTTTGAACTCAGCTTGATTTACGCGAACGACAGCGGCGACACTTCCGTCAAAGTCGTGCAGGCGATTAAGTCGCAGGTCGAAGAAAATTTGCCGGGCGTGACGATTAATCTTCAGCCCATGCCGAAAGCCGAATATCTCAGCAACGTGACTTCAAATAACTTCGATTTGGCTTTGGTCGATTGGGCACCCGATTACGATGACCCGATGACTTTCTTGACGCTTTGGACAACGGAAGGTTGCGCCATTGCCGAACACTGGAGCAACGCCGATTACGACAAAATTATCGCCGATTGCACGACGGGAAGTCTCGCCGGCGATTATGACGCTCGTTGGAAAGCACTTTATGACGCGGAAAAAATTCTGCTCGACAACGCGGTTATCGCGCCGCTTTACACGGACGCCAACGCCGTTTTGATTTCGTCGAACGTCACGGGAATTGACTTTCACGTCGCGGGAATCAGTCGCGTTTTCAAAAACGTAAAACTCAAGTGAGATGGCGAAATACATAGCAAAACGACTTTTGATGTCGATATTGACGCTGTTGGTGATAGTTTTCGTGCTTTTCGTGCTGATTCGGATAATGCCCGGCGATCCGTTCCCCGTCGAAAGAATGAGCGCGGAAATGATTTTACAGAAGCGCGAAGAACTCGGACTGAACAAGCCGATTTTGGTGCAGTTCGTCGACTACATGTCAATGCTTTTGAGCGGAAGTTTCGGCAACGGAACTTCGCTTTACAACGGCGCGCCGATAAAACCGATTTTGGCAACGTGCCTTTGGAATTCGTTCAAAGTCGGCGTGCTGTCGATTTTGTTCGGGACGTTTGTCGGCTTGGGAATCGGGATTGTCGCGGCGTTGAATCGCGGAAAATTTTTGGACGGCTTTTGCACGCTCGTTTCAATTTTGGGCGTGTGCATTCCGTCGTATGTCTCGATGATTTTCCTGCAATATTTTTTCGCGTACAAAATTCCGCTGTTCCCGTATTTCTTTGACCCCGCAAATTTTTTCGGCTCGGCGATAATGCCCGCGTTGTCGCTGAGCCTTTTTGCCGTGTCGACAATCGCCCGCTTCACGCGAAATGAAATGGTCGAAGTTCTCAACAGCGATTACGTGAAACTTGCCGAGGCGAAAGGACTTTACGGCTTTGAACTGGTTCGCCGACACGTTTTGAGAAACGCGCTGATTCCCGTCGTTACAGTCATTGCGCCGCTGGTCGTTGACTTGTTGACGGGCGCAATGGTTATCGAAAAAATTTACGGCATAAACGGAGTCGGCAAGTTGATGGTTGACGCGATAGCCGGTCAGGGCGTCGACTACAACTACGTTTTGGCACTGGGCATTGTCTTTTCGGCGTTGTATATCGGCGTGATGTTGGTGCTCGACATTCTGTACGGAATAATCGACCCGCGAATCCGTTTGACGACGAAGGAAGGTTGAGCATGTATATTCCGCAAAAAGATGATTTCGAGTTCATTTCGGGACGCGACCTTGAGATTGACGAAAATTTTTCTTCGCAAGGTTATTGGACGGGCGTCGCCGTTCACTTTTTCCGCAACAAGTTTGCCGTCACGGGCGTGATTCTCGTCGTCGGCATAATTTTGTTCGCGATTTTTGCGCCGCTCGCAAGTTCCTACGAATATGACGAAATTGTTTCGGTCGTCAACTCAAACGGCAGCGAAGTCGTTGCGAAAAGTTTGCCGCCGCAAGTTGCGGGAAGTGACGTGCAAAATTCGTTCGCCGACAAAACTTTTATTTTCGGCACAGACGACATGGGGCGCGATTTGTGGACGAGAACTTGGCAGGGAGCGCGAGTGTCGCTGATAATCGCGTTCGTTGCGATTTTTATCGACATGCTTATCGGCACGAGTTACGGGCTGATTTCGGGATTTTTCGGCGGCGCGGTCGATAACGTCATGCAACGTTTCATTGAAGTGGCGGGTTCAATTCCGACGCTGGTCATCATTTCGATTTTGGCGATTTTCATGGACAAAGGCATCGGATTGGTTATCGCGTCGCTTTTGATAACCGAATGGATCGGCATGAGCAAAATTGCGCGAGCGGAGTGCTTGAAACTCAAAGAGCGCGAATACGTTTTGGCAAGCCGCACACTCGGCGCAAGCAGTTTCCGCCAAATTTTCTTGCAGATTTTGCCGAACACAATCGGTCCGATAATCACGCAGGTCATGTTTTCAATTCCCGTGGCGATTTTCACGGAAGCATTTTTGAGTTTCGTCGGCGTCGGAATTGTTCTGCCGCAATGTTCAATCGGCTCGTTGATTGAAGCGGGATTCGGAAACATTACGATTTTGCCGTATCAAATTTTGCCGCCGATTTGCGTTTTGGCAATTTTGATGCTTGGCTTCAACCTGATAGGCGACGGCTTCCGCGAGGCACTTGCGCCGAAACTTGAAGACCAATGAGCCATTTACCCGTAAAACGCGCTCAGAGTCTCTCAGAGCGTTTTTATCCTTCGAACGATACTTTTCCCGTAAAAGCACCTGTCGACGCACTACAGCGAACGTCAGACGCCTTTACGGGCGTTTTTGAAGTTGGGCAACTGTTTGCCGCGCTCAAAAAAATTTTTCTCTCACAATCGCCGCTCACGAAAATCAAAAGCAAAATCGGGTATATGCCCATAAAACGCGTTCAGAGCCTCTCTAACGCGTTTTATCCTTATCGACGATAAAACTCCCGTAAAGGCACCTGCAAACGCGTTACAGCGAATGTCAGACGCCTCTACGGGCATTTTTGAAAGTAGGCAGGTATCAGCCATGGACAAAAACATTCTTTCAGTTCGAAACCTTGACATCACGTTCCGAACAAACGCCGGAAACATCCACGCGATTCGCGGCGTCAATTTTGACCTTCCGACGGGAAAAACCGTTGCACTCGTCGGCGAAAGCGGCTCCGGAAAATCCGTCACGATGAAGGCGGTTACGGGACTTTTGGACAGCAACGCAACAATCAACGACGGACAAATTCTCTACGGCACCGAAAATCCCGTTGACCTGTTGACGTTGCCGAAAAAAAATTTGCGACGGGAAATCAACGGGAGACAAATCGCGATTGTTTTTCAAGACCCGATGACAAGTTTGGATCCGACAATGCAAATCGGCGACCAAATTATGGAGGGGATGCTCCTTCACCAAAAAATTTCCAAAACGGACGCCCGAAAAAAAGCCGTGGAACTTCTGAACTTGGTCGGAATTGCCGACGCGAGAAAACGCATGGCAAATTATCCGCACCAACTTTCGGGCGGCATGAGACAACGAATCGTCATTGCCTGCGCGCTGGCGTGCGAGCCGAAAATTTTGGTTTGCGACGAACCGACAACGGCACTTGACGTGACAATTCAAGCGCGGATTTTGGATTTGATAAAAGAACTTCAGCGGCAAATGGGCTTGTCGGTGATTTACATCACGCACGATTTGGGCGTCGTGGCGAAAGTCGCGGATTTCGTCAACGTCATGTATGCGGGAAAAATCGTCGAAGTCGGCACAGTCGAAGAAATTTTCTACGACCCGCGCCACCCGTACACGTGGGGACTTTTGGCGGCAATGCCCGATTTGGAAACCGACGACGAGCGACTGTATTCGATTCCCGGCAGCCCGCCGAATCTTCTGCACGAACCGAAAGGCGACGCATTCGCGGCACGAAACAAATTCGCTATGAAAATCGACGAAAAGGAAACTCCACCAATGTTTCAAATCTCGGAAACGCATTTCGCGGCGACGTGGCTGTTGCACCCCGACGCGCCGAAAGTTGACTTGCCGCCCGAATTGAAGGCGCGGCTTCTTCGCTCAAGAAAGGAGGCAAATTATGGCTGAACCGTTACTCAAAGTGAAAAATCTTCGCCAACACTTCAAAATTTCGCGTTCATTCACAGTCAAGGCGGTCGAGGACGTGAGTTTTGAAGTTTACGCGGGGGAAACTTACGGGCTTGTCGGCGAATCTGGTAGCGGCAAGACGACAATCGGACGCAGTATAATTCGACTTTACGACCCCACGGCCGGCGAAATTTTCTTCGACGGAAAAAAAATTTCGGGCAAACTCGACAGCTCGACAGAAAAAATGCTTCGTCAAAACATGCAGATGATTTTTCAAGATCCGATGTCGAGTTTAAATCCGCGAAAAAAAATCGGTGACATAATCGCCGAGGGGCTTGAAATTCACCACCTTTTCTCAACAAAGGAAGAGCGCAAGGAACGAGTCGGCGCGATTTTAAAAAAAGTTGGATTATCTCCGGCGCACGCGGAACGTTATCCGCAACAATTTTCGGGCGGTCAGAGGCAACGTGTGGGCATTGCCCGTTCTCTTATCATGAATCCGAAGCTCATCATCGCCGACGAGTGCATTTCCGCGCTTGACGTTTCAATTCAGGCGCAAGTCGTCAACCTCATGAAAGACATTCAATCCGAGACGAAATGCGCGTATCTTTTCATCGCTCATGATTTGAGCATGGTCAAGTACATTTCCGATCGAATCGGGGTTTTACATAAAGGGCGACTTGTTGAGACAGGTTTAACGCGAGAGATTTTTTCAAATCCTGTTCATCCTTACACTCAAAGTCTTCTTTCTGCAGTTCCTCAACCTAATCCGATAATTGAACGAAATAGACGTCTTCTTTTTTTCGATGCAAATGAACTTGGTAATGGGGAGTTTGTGAGGATAAGTTCGACTCATCTTGTTTTGGAGAATTTTTAAATCGGCATATTAATTTTTCTCTTTTTTGATTATAAAAGACATTCATTTTAATGAGTGTCTTTTTTTGATTTTATATTATGTTTTTAAAATTTGTGACGAATATCATTTTGACAATTCGTAAATGACAATGATTTTCAACGTTGTTTTTGTATTACAAAATTTTTATTGTCTGTTTCTGTTAATTTTGTTTCTTTTGTTTTAAGGGCTGAGCCTGTTAAAATTTTTGGCGTCCTGACGCCAAAAATTACCTATCTAAAATCCAAAACCGCTAGCATTTCTATCTAAAGGCGCTAGCATTTCTATCTAAAGGCGCTAGCATTTCTATCTAAA
>CAMUZL010000051.1 GCA_947165185.1 uncultured Selenomonadales bacterium | reverse complement strand
GGATTCATGCTTGCGTGCAAAATAATTTCCATGACGGCTTTTTTGACGCCTTTGACGCCGTCAGCGGGCACGAGCATTTTAATTCCCGACTTGTTTTCGGAGCCGAAACCTTTGGGCGCGATTGTGATGCTCAGCTTGTCGCCCGGAACAATTTTTGTGTAGATGACTCCGGGGGTGTTGTTTTGCGTGTTGACGCGATTGAACAGCGGTTCGCCGACGACGGATTTGCGCAGGTAACCTTCGGTGTAACCTTTGGCAATGCCCGCGTTAATGGCCTCTTCAAGGTCACCGCCGACGATGTGCAAGTCCTGCCCGACTTCCAAAAAGACAATCGTCATGCCCGTATCTTGACAATACGGACGGTCTTCGGCGCGTGCGATTTCGGCATTCTTGATGATTTGGTCGAGAACGATTCTGCCGACGGGCGATTGTTCGGTTTCGCGGCCGCGCTTGAGTCCGCGATAAACGTCGTCCGGCAAATAGTAAGCTGCTTCCTTACACATTTCGGCGACGTTCGCGGTGATGATTTTAACGTCCAGCTCTCTCAAAGTAATCCCTCCTGAAATATAAATGCGGTACAAAATTTTCCCGTTAATGCTTTGGATATTTGCCGCGCCAAAAGAAAATCCTGCAACGTTCGCTGATACATGTAGGAAAATTTTTGGCGTTTATGCTGTCATAGTCACGGGAAATTTTCTGCCGCAGTAAATTTTGCGAGTCTCGTCATCGTGCAACGTGGAATTTTGACGCGTACGGCGCATTGACTTCGATTAAATTTGTTCGTGACTTTTGAGTTTGTTGTTATCTACTTTCTTTCACTGGGGAAAGAAAGTAGCAAAGAAACCCACCACTGCGCGTGGGGCGGATACCGCTCAGTTGCCTCAACGTTATCGCTCAAGTCAGTTGCGTGTGCCCGCAAGTGAAACATCCTGTTTCAATTGCGGGCGAGGCCGACATCCGTGTCGGCCTCTGGTTTACGTGGCGTAAATTTCGTGAATTTCGTCGGTGTAGGAACCGTCGGGATTGTGCACGACCAGCGGCGGCAGAATTTGCAGATTGCCCGCGTTCCCGCCGACAATCGCTTCAATCATGATTAAATTTGCGTCGCGACCGGCTTTGGGTTGAATCGGGCGCAGACGTTTCATTTCCATTTGGTGACGGTGCAGAGCGTCGACAATTTCGCAAAGCCTTGACGCAAGATGAATCATGCAGAAACTTCCGCGAAATTTCAAGACGAAACGCGCCGCAGTCACGACATCTTCAAGCGTGGCGGTGAATTCGTGACGTGCCCGCGCCACAGATGAAAGTTTATTCGGTTCACCATTTTTGACGGGCGTGTACGGCGGATTGGCGATTGCAAGGTCAAAACTTTCGGGCTTGAAAATTTCGCGGTGTCGACGATAATCGCCCTCGACGACGGAAATTTTTTCGCTCAGCCCGTTGAGTTCGACGTTGCGCCGCGCAAGTTCAACGGCACGCGAATTCAATTCCACCGCGCAGATTTCTTTGACGTTGTCGGCAATTAACAGCGGAATGACTCCGTTGCCCGTGCCCAAGTCAATCACGCGAAAATTTTTCTTCAGTCGCGGGAAGTGCGAGATTAACACCGCGTCCGTAGAAAAACAAAATTCGTTGCGGTCTTGAATTATGACGCGTCCCGAACGCATTAAATCATCGAGTCGTTCGCCGTCGTGAAGTTCAATCACTTTTTCGGATCTCGGCGCGGGCGACGGGGTTTATCCGTGCGCGGCGGTCTCGGCGGGCGTTCGTTGCGGTTGACGCGCTCGGAATTTTCATTGCGATTATAGCGGCGATTAAAAGCCTCGGTTCTGCGCGGGCGTTCGCGTCGCTCGTAACGTTCATAACGTTCGGGTTGTTCGTGACGTTCAGCTTGCTCCGTTCGCTCCGTCCGTTCCGTTCGCGGATAACGTTCGGTTCGTTCGTAACGTTCGCGGCGTTCGTGACGGACAGGCTTCGGCGGAATTTCTTCGGGTGATTTTTCCGGCTCAATCTGCACAGAAGTTTCGACGGGCTCCATGTCCTCTTCGTTGACGGGCAAAATTTCATCCCAACCGACGACGACGATTCTGTTCGTGTCCAAAAGAATTGTAGCATTTCGACGCGCAAAATTTTCGGAAACGACTTTGCCTTCGCCGTCCGCCACAATGACGCGGCTGCCGACTTTCGGGCGCAAGGTGACGTTCGGATTCTGCGCGGGACAATTTTCGCAGTACAAATCGTTTTCGTATTTGAGACAGCACATCAACCGCCCGCACACGCCGGAAATTTTTGTAGGGTTGAGCGACAAATTTTGATCTTTCGCCATACGGATTGAAACGGGAATGAATTCGCCCAAAAACGACGCGCAACACAGAGGACGCCCGCAACCGCCCATGCCGCCCAAAAGTTTTGCCTCGTCACGAACGCCGACTTGCCGCAGTTCAATTCGCGTGCGGAAAATTGCCGCCAAATCGCGCACAAGTTCACGGAAGTCGACGCGCCCGTCCGCCGTGAAGGAAAAAATTATTTTATTCACGTCGAAAGTAAACTCGACGTTGATAAGTTTCATCGGCAAATCATGTTCCGCGATTTTTTGTAAACAAATATCGAACGCACGACGCTCGTCCGCCCGATTTTCTTCAAGCCTGAGCAGGTCATCTTCGGTTGCTTTGCGCTGAATTTTTTGCAACGGAACGCCCGGCTCTGATTCGACGTTTTCGGATTCGGGCAATTCACGCGGCGCAATGACGACTTGAGCGCACTCGACGCCCCGCGAAGTTTCGACGATAACCGAGTCGCCTTTAACAATTTCCGAATCGTCGGGCTCGAAAAACAAAATTTTGCCCGCCTTCTTCAATCTGACTCCGATTATTTGCATGTGGTTACTCCTTTGTAAGGGACAAGGGTTAAGGGTCAAGGGACAAGTTTTTGTCCCGGTGCCGTTATTCGTTTGTCACGAAAAATTTTTCCGTAAAATATAGCGCATTGCCCGCGAATTGGCAACAAAAAAGCCTCCGCGTTTCGGAGGCTGAAATTTTTTCGGGCAGAAATTTTATCGTGCGGCGTCCTTGACGAAGTCGGGGAACGTGCGATTTAAAAAGTTGTCGCAGTCGTGGAAGTTCGGATAACGTTGCTCAAATTCGCGGAACTCGACGCCGTGTTTTGCGAAACGTTGATGCAGGCATTCATGATACAGCAGGAATTTCAACACTTCACGCGGCACGCTCGCCGAATTGAGAATTTTATTGACCATGATGAAATCGCCTTGACTGTCGTAATTGTACGTGGCGAAATAACTTCTGAAGTCGCGCTCCGTCCAGTAAATCGACGGCTTGACGAAATTGCTGCCGAGGTTGTCGATTTGTTCGCGGATGACTTCGTCCAAAAGTTTATCCAGCGAATCGGCAATCGGTTGCGGCGACAGGTGATAAAATTCTTTTTCGGCTTCCTCAATCACCGTGCCGAGTGGAGCGACGCCGTTGGGGTATTGCATGAAGTTGACGACGCGATCTTGATAATATTCGTAACCGCCATAGAGATTGTCAATCATTTCGCGATGTTCACCGTAAAGACTTTTGATTTGGTTGAGCGTGTCAATGAACGTCTGCGATTTGTTTTTGAGACCGTTGGCAACGCGGTACGGGTCGATTTTGTCGCGCTCGTCGAAGGTTTGAATTTCCGGAAAAGTGCTCTCGTTCTTGAAGTATGCAACAATGTCGCGAAGTTCGTCCTCAATCGGCATAACGCCCAAATTGCTGAAGTAAGCGACAAGAAGTTGACGGGCGTCGAAATTTGAATCGTTGAGGTTGCCGGCTATATATTTCACGTCGTCGAAAAGTCTTTTGTAACCGTCAAGCTGATTGTCGAAAATCAAAATTTGTTCCTCGTTGCCGCGTTCGTCGACGATATTAAACCAGCCGCACGGCAACACGGTATCGGTCTTGATAACCTGTGCGCCCTTGTAAGTTATCCCGCGCATGACGGCACGAATCAAATCCCACGGCCAAAGCGTGTACTCGACGGGCTCGTAAGTGTCTTTTTCAATCTCACCAAGTTCAACGTTGTCAATGTCGAACAAAAGTTTCGGATTGAGCCAGCGGGTGATGTCCGACCATTTGTCGCAGAAGTCAACGATATTGACGGTCTCGGTGCCGCCGGCGTCAATGCCTCTCATGCCGCGACCAACCATCTGCATCAACAGCACGTCGCTTTGAGTCGGGCGCGTCAGAAAAACCGTTTGAATGTCGGGAATGTCGCTGCCCTCGGTCAGCATGTTGATGTTAATCAGCACGTCGATGTGATCGGGGTGATTGTTGTCGCGGAAACGTTCAATCGTCGTGGCGTTGTCCTTGTTGTGCGTGTAGACGAAACCGCTTTTGATTCCGCGTGCTTTGAAGGCGTCGTCAAGTGCCATGCAGTGAATCCCGTTGAGCGCGAAAATTATCGTCTTGCCGTATTTGTTCGCGTTGTTGACATATTCGTCGACGATTAAATCGTTGCGGGTATTCGTGCGGGCGATTTTCGTCACGAGACTTTCGGGCATTTCGTGCAGGCGTTGAATGTGCGCGATTTCCTTGTCGTCGATAATCGTTTCAATGTCAACGTTCGTTTCAATCGTTTTCGGGACGGGTTTCGCCAACGTGCCGGAGCTGATAAGTTGGCTCATCGTCAGTTCAAAGACGGGCTTGTTGCTCTCGAAAAGTTTCCACAGCATTTCGGTTTCTCTATCCGCGGAGCGAATCGGTGTCGCCGTCAAGCCCAAAAGTTTTGCGTCGGGGCGGGCTTTGCGAATCTTTTCGATTATCGTGCGGTAAGTCGGCGCAACCGCGTGATGTGCTTCGTCAATGACGATTATAACTTTGTTCTGCAAAACGGCGGGCAGTCGACGCTTGTTGTAATAGAGACTCGGCACCATTGACACGACGAGATTGTCCTTGCGATTTATTGCGGACGAATGGCAGTGGTCGCTTGACACGCAAATCATGTTGAATTTCTTCAGCCGATTTTCGGGATTGGTTTTGACGAGCGGCGCGAATTTGTAAAAGACATTTGCCGCCTGTTCAATCAGCATTGAGCGGTGCGCCAGCCAAATTATTTGGTAACCGCGAGCCGTCATTTCCGTCAGCAGGAAGTAGACCGCCGTCAAAGTTTTTCCGGAACCCGTCGGCATTTGCAAAATTCCTGCTCGTTTGTCGTCGTCGAGGAAGTGTCTGCGCATTTCGAGTACCGCACGCTCTTGGTACGGGCGGAGTGTGACGCTTGAAGTGTCGCCGCTGCTTGTGTCAAGGTTAATCGTCTTCGGATTCGGAAAGCGCGTCTTGAATTTGAAATCGTCCACGCCGATTGAAAAAAGTTCTTGCCGATAAGCTTCGATAATCGTCTGCGTCAACGCCTTCTTTTTGAGCGCGGACATCATTTCTTCGGGCGTGCCGACGTGAATTCCGCCGTAATTCATTTCTTCGAGCCGGTGAACGACGGACTCAAGACGGTTGCCCTCAGTCAAAAAGTGGTCTTCGATTTCGTCGCAGTACGTCTTGATGAAGTACTCGTTCGGATAGGGCATGTACGGCGCGAGCATGTCCGCATCGTCGAAATTCATGGTTGGGCGAAGATGTTGCGGCGTCTTTTCGCTGTTGAGAATCGCCTTGAGGAACTTGACGGGGAAGTTGCCCCAGTTGAATTTTTTCTTGGCTGCCATTGTTTAAAACCTCCCGAAAATTTTTTGTGTTGCTTTATGGTTTGCATTTTACACAAAAAAATCGGGACATGTTGGACAACTTGTCCAGCCCCGAAAAAATTTGCCACTTCAAAAGTGGCGGAACAGTTGGAGCATTCCCGACGTTGCAACAAGTTTTGCATTGACGCAGTTGAATACCTCGAAAAAATTTTCGTCAGATTCAACGACTTCGTTCGCGCCAAATGTCCGTCAAGCCCAATTCGTTCGTGACTTCGTAAAAATCGTTGATGTCCTCGCCGCATTTGAGCGTATCGACGACAACGGCGTCAAGGCGATAAATTTCCGGACTGACAATGTGCCCGCAAAGTTTGGCAAGCTCGCAAAGTTTTTCGACGGAAAGTTTCGCCCCGATACAAAATTTCGCGACGGTCTCAAACTTAATCGGTCGACTGCCGTTCAGATATTTTCGCATGGCGGCTTCGCTGATGTTGCAACAGCTGTCCATCTGCGCGAAATTTTTTTTGAAAGTCGTCGCCATAATCGCCGCAAATTTTTTCCGCAATTCGGCTTGAAGTTCGTCGGGCGCGGGCGGCAAGTTTCGATTCGGCATTAATCTGAAACTTTGCGCGTTATGTTCGTCGGAAGCAACGTCCGCCGAAAATTCATGCGTGCGGATAAATTCTTTCGTAATGTTTTCAAACAAGCTCGGTCACCTCAAAATTTTTTTCAGATTGAACAGATACGCTTCGGCAAGCAGTCGCAAGTTCGCGTTCGACTTCAAGCGTTTGTGAAACAGCGTGCCCGTTTCAATCAGCGAAAAAATTTTTCGGTCGGAAATTTTCAGCCCGCGCACTCGTTCCGACAAATCGGAATTTATCGATGCGGAAATTTCAAAAGTCCACGCGTCACGCAAAATTTTTTGTGTGTGCGTCAGGAAGTCCGAAAATTTTTCTCGCGGCCATTTGTCGATGTCCTCGCCAAGTTTAAAGATGTCTTCGCTCGTAAATTCTTCGCGGCAAATTTTTTCAAGCGTCGACAAAGCAAGTTCGCGCACTTTGGCGGAGTCCGAATCTTTTAGCGCAAGTGCCCGCCCGAAACTTCCGTTGGCGATTATCGATAAAGTTTGAGCCGTCGCCTCGTCAACTTCCCGCCGAATCAGTTCGTCGCGAATTTCTTCCGCCGAAAGTTTTGCGAAATTTATCGTCCTGCACCGCGAACGAATCGTCATGAGCAAGCCGGAGCGGTTCGCCGTCAATAAAATAAAAATCGTTTGGCTTGTCGGTTCTTCGAGAGTTTTGAGCATGGAATTTGCCGCCGCAACGTTCATGAATTCCGCGCCGTCGAGAATCACAACCCGCCGCGAAGAATTTATCGGGCTCAACGACGCTTGAGCTTGCATTTCGCGAATTTGCCCGATTTTGATATTGCGCGTGGTTTTGGTATCCTCAGGTTCGACGACGTAAAAATCTGGATGACTTTTCGCCGCGACTTGATGACAGTTTTCGCACGTGCCGCAGGGTTCGCCGTCCGTGGGATTTTCGCACAACAGTGCCGCCGCGCAGATTTCCGCCGCAAGACGTTTGCCGATGCCTTCAATGCCCGAAAAAATCACGGCGTGCGGAAAAGTTCCGTCGGCGATATTTTTTTTGAGCAAATTGACGGTTGCGGCGTGCCCGAACAAATTTGCCCAACTCAATTTAAAATTTTCCATCACATATACAAATCGACAAGCATTCCGCGAATTGCGTCGTGCGCCGCGATAACGTCAAGTTGCGCCGATTGCCCAAGCCGAATTTTTTCCGCCATATCTTCAAGTTTGCGGTCGATTTTGCGAACGGTCGTGTAAACGCGTTGTCTGCCCATTCTGTCCCAGCCGGCGGACGTGTGCACTTCATACATGTTGCTTACCGCCGCGCCGACGAATTCTTTTATCAGCGAACGATAAGCCTTGAGTTCGTCGTAAGTTGGCGTTTTTCCGAGACGCGCCGCCTGTTCGTCAATTTTTTTGAGCATGGCTTCCATTTCTTCATGGGAAACGCCTTCGCTCTGTTGCTCCAAAAGTTCGGTCTCGAAAGTCAATTCTTTGTCGTGCGGATGATCGCTCGTGCCGCGCAAAAGTTCAAACGGTGACGCGGGCATTGCCGTATTGTTGATTTTAACCGCCATTGTATTCACCTCAAAAATTTTTGTCCCCGAAAATGAGAAAGGACTGCCGACGAAAAACTCGGCAATCCTTCCTGAAAAAGGGATCCAAAATGTCGGCTCCTTAAAATGTCTAAACCTGCATGCTCGCAGGTGGGTTCCTTAAGCCCGGTCTCTGTTACTCGCCGTAAAAGACAATTCTCCATCTTCCGAATCAAATCAGGTTCCCTAAATTTAGTGTAGGTTAGACATTACCCAAGTCCTCGAACACTCCAGAGTTTTCCTTCTTCGCAACGGATAATATCACGAAAATTTTTTCGTTACAAGTCTTGACACGCCCGTTGACGAAATTTTTTACGCGCATTGCCGGAATTTCATTAAGCCGGTAAAATCCGGAAAACTTTCGGAAGGAGTTCATTTCATGGACAGATTAACTCCCGCTCAACGGCGCAAAAATATGCAACACGTCCGCAACAAAAATTCCCTGATTGAATTGAAATTGCGCCGCGCTCTTTGGCACGCAGGTTTTCGTTACCGCAAAAATCTTCGCAGTGTTTTCGGTTGTCCCGACATTGTTTTTCTGCGGCTGAAAATTGCCGTCTTCTGCGACTCGGAATTTTGGCACGGCTTCGACTGGGAAAATCGCAAGCACGATTTCAAAAGCCGTCAAGATTTTTGGATTCCGAAAATTGAACGCAACATGGCTCGCGACCGCGAAGTCAACGAACGTTTGTCGGCGGAAGGTTGGACGGTGATTCGATTTTTCGGCAAGCAAATTCTTCGCAACGTCGACGAATGTGTTCGCGTCATTGCTGAAACAATCGCCGCAAGAAAGTTGGAGATGAAACGTTGAAATACAAAATGATTGAATTATTCGCGGGTATCGGCGGAATTCGGCTCGGCTTTGAACGCGCTTTCGGTGACGACATTGAAACGGTTTTCGTCAGCGAAATTGACGCGCACGCCCGAAAAACTTACGCGGCAAATTTTCCTGACTTCCCCGACGAAAAAATTGCGGGCGACATCACAAAAGTTGATGCGGAAAAAATTCCCGAATTTGACATTTGTCTTGCGGGCTTCCCATGTCAGGCTTTTTCGATTGCGGGCAAGCGCGGCGGCTTCGACGACGATTATCACGGCACTTGTCGCGGCACGCTGTTTGCTGAAGTCGTCAGAATTTGCGAACGTCACAAACCAAAAATTATTTTCTGCGAAAACGTCAAAGGACTTGTCAATCACGATAAAGGCAACACGTTCAAAATAATCTGCGCGGCGTTTGAGCGAATCGGCTACAAAATTTTTCACGCGGTTTTAAACAGCCGTGATTTCGGGCTTGCGCAAAATCGCGAACGAATTTATCTGGTTTGCTTCCGAAACGAATTCAATATATTTTGCAGGATTAATTTGCATTGTTGCGAACTACAACGCGGAGGTGAATCACCATGAAAAATAAACCGTGGACACGTGAGGAAGAAATTATCGTCTTCAATTTGTATTGTAAAATTCCGTTCAATCAGTCGTCTAAAAATAATCCCGATGTTATTCAGATTGCAAATCTTATAGGGCGTTCGCCAAGTGCTGTAAATATGAAAATCGGAAACTTCGGTAGCTTCGACGAAAACTTAAAGACGCGAGGTATTGTAGGTTTATCGAATGCAAGCAAGCTTGACGCTCAAATTTGGGCTGAGTTCAATAACCGTTGGGATGAATTAAGTTTTGAAAGCGAACGTCTTATTGCGCGCTTGCAAAATAAAAATGCTGAATTTAATTTTGATGAACAGCTGCCTGTCGGCAAAGAAAAAAATGTTATAGTCAAGCAACGAGTGAATCAAAATTTTTTTAGAAAAGCGGTGCTCACTTCTTACCGAAATGCATGTTGCATAACAGGGCTAAACAATCCGGAATTATTAATCGCGAGTCACATAAAACCTTGGTCAGTCAGCGACGAGAACGAAAGAACAAATCCTGGTAACGGGCTTTGTTTGAATGCCTTGCATGATAAAGCTTTTGACAGAGGATTCATTACCATTACGCCCGATTATAAAATCCATGTTTCAGCAGATATTTCCGACGTTTATAACGGAGTCGTGGTCGAAAAATTTTTTAAAACTTACGACGAGCAACAGATCGCGTTACCAGAAAAATTTATGCCGCAGAAAGAATTTTTGTCGTACCATAACGAAGTTATTTTCCAAAGCTGGAAGTAAATCCAGCTTTATTGATTTGACATAGGGCGCAAATCCGTTTCAAAAATTTTCCGCGCACGTCGTGAAATTTTTCGCCGTATGCGCCGCGGTTTACAATTTTATAGCCGCGTGATATAATTCGCCGCAATTCGGAGCTTTAAGCTTTAAGCTTTGAGCTTTGAGGAAAACCCCCTTGAAGCTTAAAGCTCGAAGCTTAAAGCTAAAATCTGAGAGGAGACTTTCGAGAGTTTATGAGCAAAAAAATGAAGACGATGGACGGCAACCAGGCTGCCGCGTATATTTCCTACGCATTCACGGACGTGGCGGCAATTTATCCGATAACACCGTCGTCGCCGATGGCTGAAGATGTGGACGTTATGGCGGCGCGTGGCGTTAAAAATATTTTCGGGCAGAAAGTTCGTTTGGTTGAAATGCAATCCGAAGCAGGCGCGGCGGGCACTGTGCACGGCTCGTTGCAGGCGGGCGCGTTGACGACAACTTACACCGCGTCGCAGGGCTTTTTGCTGATGATTCCCAACCTGTACAAAATCGCGGGCGAACAACTCCCCGGCGTCTTTCACGTGTCGGCGCGTGCATTGGCAACGTCAACGCTGAACATTTTCGGCGACCATCAAGACGTTATGGCGGCGCGTCAAACCGGTTGCGCAATGTTCGCCGAATCAAGCGTGCAGGAAGTTATGGACTTGTCGGCGGTTGCTCATCTTGCGGCGATTAAAGGACGCATTCCGTTTATAAATTTCTTTGACGGTTTCCGCACGTCGCACGAGATTCAGAAAATCGAAACGATTGACTATGCCGACCTTGCGAAAATTTTGGACTTCGACGCGGTCAACAAATTCCGTCGCAGTGCATTAAATCCGGATCATCCCGTCATGCGCGGCACGGCGACCAATCCCGATGTTTACTTCCAGATTCGCGAAACGGTCAACAACACTTATGAAAATCTGCCCGACCTCGTCGAAGAAATTATGGCGGACGTGGCGAAAATTACGGGACGCGTTCATCACGTCTTTGATTATTTCGGTGCGCCCGACGCCGAACGAATTATTATCGCCATCGGTTCCGGTTGCCAGACTGCCGAAGAGGCGGCGGCTTACCTCAACGCTCGCGACGAAAAAGTCGGCGTGGTCAGCGTGCATTTGTTCCGCCCGTTCAGCGTGAAACATTTCCTCAACGCAATTCCGAAAACCGTCAAGAAAATTGCCGTCCTCGACCGCACGAAAGAAAGCGGCGCAGTCGGTGAGCCGCTTTATCTCGACGTGAAATCTGCATTCTACGACGCGGACATCAATCCCGTTATCGTCGGCGGACGTTTCGGACTCGGCGGCAAGGACACCACGCCCGATCAAATGCTTGCGGTCTTCGACGAACTCAAAAAAGATTCACCGCTCAACGGTTTCACAATCGGCATTAATGACGACGTGTCGAATAAATCTTTGACTGCCGAATATCACGACGTGGACTTGACGCCCGAAGGAACAACCGCTTGCAAATTCTGGGGACTCGGCTCGGACGGCACTGTCGGCGCGAACAAATCCGCCATTAAAATTATCGGCGACAACACCAATCTTTACGCACAGGCTTATTTCGCTTACGACTCGAAAAAATCCGGCGGCATCACAATGAGCCATTTGCGTTTCGGCGAAAAACCGATAACTTCGCCGTACCTCATCAACAAGCCCGATTTCGTTTCCTGCTCGCAGAAAAGTTACGTGCACCATTACAATCTTATCGCGGGCATGAAACGCGGCGGAACATTTTTGCTGAACACCGACTGGAGCGACGAAAAACTCGGCAAGAAACTCAAGCCGTCAATGAAACGTTACATTGTCGACAACGACATTCAAGTTTACACTGTCAACGCCGTGAAAATCGCGGGCGAACTCGGTCTCGGCGGACGTTTCAATATGG
>CAMUZL010000050.1 GCA_947165185.1 uncultured Selenomonadales bacterium | reverse complement strand
TTGAGTATCTCCTCTGAAAAAATTTTTGTCTGTTGACGCAAGCATTTTAGCCCCGCAACGAAAGGTTGTCAAAAAAATTTCGCGGTGTTACAATCGGCAACAGTTTTTTAAAAAATTTGTTCGCGGTCGTGAGCTGAAAATTTTTTACGCCACGGCGCGTAATTGTTCCGTCGCTTTCAAAGCGACCGGCAGTTTTTAAAAATTTTGTTCGCGGTCGTGAGCTGAAAATTTTTTTACGTCACGGCGCGTAACTGTTCCGTCGCTTCTAAAGCGACCGGCAGTTTTTAAAAATTTTGTCGGAGGTTTTGTAATGAATTTCAACGAAATATTTTTGGGCGAAGAAAAATTTTTCAGCCGCAAGGTCGCAATTTTCCATACCGCGATTTTTTTCGCCGCAGTGATATTCCTGTATTTGTTTTCGTATTCGACAAGCCCGCGCTATTTTTTTTTCGGCAATGACTCGCTGATTTTTCAAGCTGTAGGATTTTGTTGGGCGGAGGGTTTACTTCCTTATGTCGGAACTTTCGAGAACAAAGGTCCGTTGCTTTTCGCAATCAACGCTCTTGGTTACCTGATTTATCCGCGCTACGGAATTTTCCCGTTGCAAATCCCGTTCATGTACTTTTCGTTTTTGTTCATGTGGCGGGCAGTCGAATTGTTTTGTTCGCGGCGGGCGACGATTGCAATTTTTTTATTCATGATTTTTTGGCGGGCATCGATTTTTTACGAGGGCAACCGCACGGAAGAATATTCAATGCCGTTTTTGTTGGCCGGCGCATATTTTTTCCTGCGTTGGCTCAAGGACGAAAAAAATTTTTTGCCGCCGTCGATCGGATTTTTTTACGGACTGGGATTCGGTGCATGTGTCCTGTTGCGCACGACAAACGGTCTGCCGATTTGCTGTTACGTGTTGTTGACGACGTTCCTGTTAATTCGTGCGGGAGCGTTCAAAAACATTTGGCAAAACTTTTTGAGCTTCTGGGCGGGCTTCGCGATAATTTGTCTGCCGTTCGTGATTTATTTCGCGGCACATGGCGCACTGTACGAAATGATTTACGGCACGATTCTGATTAACATCTTGCACGCCACGGGCTTCAATCCGACTCACGAAGACTTCATGAATTTCATGATGCCGTATTTCATTTTAAGATTGAACTTGCTGTTCTGGTTTGTCGTCGCAAGTTTGGTTGCGCTCGTCCTCAATCGTAAAAATTTCTTGGCGTGGAGCGGACTTGTCACGGTCGGAGCAATGTTGTTCATGTTGATGAAAAGTCGCCTGTTCCCCGGCTATCTTGAATTAACTACCGGTATCTTGCCGATTATGTTCGCCGTCTTCGTCGAGCTGAGAACCGAATTGTTGTCGCGGAAAAAATTTTTTCACCGAGTGATTTATTCCGGGCTTTTCGTCGCGTTCTTGACGTGCACGGGTGTTCAAGTCGCGTGTTTTTATTCGACGGTAACGAATAACATGAGCAAAAAGCAAGCGGAGCTTGTTCGCAAAGAACAACAAATGCTTCATGACTTTCAAGCGATTATTCCCGCCGATGAAAAAAATTCTGTCGTTTATTGGGGCGAAAGTCGTCCAATGGGAACTTTTATTTTGGAGTCAAACATTTTGCCGCGCTGTCGATTTTTCGGCAACGTGACCTGTTTTTTCGGCAAGTCCGATCCCGCAGTCATTGACGAGTGGATTCAGACCGTGCGCCGCGAACGTCCAAAGTGGATTGTTTACAACGCACTTGAGGAAGAATTTTCGGGAAAACAAATGAGTTTCTTCAAGTACAATTTCAGGCGACAGAGAAATTCTGAAGTCGAAAAAATTTTGAACGAAAAATATTTTTTGGTCGACGAAATGTCCGCAAATGACATAATAAAACTTTATCGGCTCCGCGAATGAAAGGAAGCTAATTAAATGCAACGTGTGGTTATAATCGGCGCGGGGCCTGCGGGCTTGACGGCGGCTTATGAGCTGAGCAAATTCCCCGAAAAATTTCAAGTCGTCGTGCTCGAAGAGAGCGCACAACTCGGCGGCATTTCCAAAACCGTCGAATATCACGGAAACCGTATGGACATCGGGCCTCATCACTTGTACACGAAAGTTGCGGCAGTCAAGGCGTGGTGGGAACGCATGATGCCGCCCGAAGAAAATTCCGCCTCCGGAGATGAAGTTTTGCTCAAGAAAAATCGCTTCACTCGTATTTTATTTAAGGGAAAATTTTTTGATTACCCCGTCAAGCTCAATGCCACAACTTTTGAAAATCTCGGCTTCGGCGAAACACTGAAAGTCGGCGGCAGTTATTTCAAAAGTTTACTCTTTGCTCGTCAAGAAAAATCACTGGAAGATTTTTTCATCAACCGTTTCGGCAAGAAACTTTATTCGATGTTCTTTGAAGGCTACACCGAAAAAGTTTGGGGACGACATCCGAAAAATATTTCGCCGGAGTGGGGCGCGCAGCGTGTCAAAGGCTTGTCGGGCGTCGTCGTGTTGAAAAACATGATTGGCAAAGCTTTCAATATCAAGCCGAAAAAAGTTGAAACTTCCCTTGCCGAAACTTTTTACTATCCGAAATTTGGTTCGGGTCAGCTGTGGGAAGTTACCGCACGGGAGTCAATCAAAAACGGCGTGGAAATTTTTTTGCGGACGCGTGCGACAAAAATTCACCGCAAGCCCGACGGAACGATTGACGGCGTTACCTGCGAGCGTTGCGGTGAAAAAATTTTTTTGCCCTGCGATATTTTGTTGTCGTCAATGCCCGTGAAAGATTTAATTGCGGGCATGGACGCTGTTCCCGACGAAATTCGCGCAATCGCGACGGGTTTGCCTTACCGAGACTTAATAACAATCGGAGTGCTGGTTGAAAAGTTGAATTTAAGCGTGCCCGATCATTGGGTTTACGTTCAGGGCGGCGATGTGCAAATGGGGCGTTTCGTCGTCTACAACAACTGGTCGCCTTGCATGTTAAGCGACGCTAAAAATTTTTGGTTGGGACTGGAATATTTTTGCCGCGAAGGCGACGAACTTTGGACGAATTCCGACGAAAAAATTGCCGAGCTTGCGATTGAAGAGCTTGTCAAAAAAAATTTAATCACCTCGCCGACCGCCGTCAAAGATTTCCATATCGAGCGCGTAAAAAAAGCTTATCCCGCGTATTTCGACACCTACGCACGGATTGACGAACTGCGAAAATTTTTGGACGCAAGCGCAAATCTTTTTTGCATCGGGCGCAACGGTCAGCACCGTTACAATAATATTGATCACTCAATGTGCACCGCGTTTGAAGCTGTGAAAAATATTCTTTCGGGCACAAACGATAAATCAAATGTTTGGGACGTCAATACCGAATCAAATTAAAAATCCCCCGCACGTCACGGGGGAAATTTTTTTGCGTCACTGCTGAACCAAAATAATTTCTTCGATTCGTGCACTTTCGGCTTCGGTTTTGGTGATGACGCTCATTTTTTCCATCGCGTCAATGACGACAAGTTGACGTTTTTTCGCAAGGCGGAAGTCAACATACGGCGAATACAAACTCGGAGCGTTCGGCAAGCCCGCAAGCATCGCGCATTCGGCAATCGTCAAATCGGCGGGCTCTTTGCCGAAATAACCGTGCGCCGCGTCGTAAATCCCGTAAAAGTTCGAGCCGAAATAAATCACGTTCAAATAAATCTCAAGGATTTTGTCCTTGCTGAAATCTTTTTCCATGTTCATCGACAGAATCAATTCTTCGGCCTTGCGCGAAAAAGTTTGTTCGCTTGTGAGGAATAAATTTTTGACGGTCTGTTGAGTTATCGTCGACGCGCCCTCTTGAATTTCGCCGGCCTCCACGTTGACCAAAACCGCACGCGCAATGCCGAAAATGTCAAAACCTTTGTGCGTGTAAAATCTTTGGTCTTCGACGGCGACGACGGCTTGACACAAAAGCGACGGCATTTTGTCGAGCGTGACGTAGTGCGGGATAGTTTTTATCTTCGCGTCGACGGCGGGCTTAATCGAAGTCATTCGGTCGATTGAGTCAAAAAATCCGAGCTCCTCCGAAGTTTTTCCGTTGCGAGCGGGCGGCGGGTCTTCGCGTCGAGTTTCAACTTTCGCGGTCGGTTTGTCGTCCGAAATTTTTTCGTCGGGTTTATCCGAAACTTTGGCAACGGGCTTGTCGGAAATTTTTTTATCGGAAACTTTTTCGTCGTCGGCAAGTTTCGTTGTGTCGAACGGTCGATTATTTAAATCGTCGAAGAGCGTTTTTATTTCGGGCGCGCCGCTGCTTTTGGGCACCGCGTCTTCGGAAAAAACTTCGTTTGAAATGGCTCCCAAATAATCTGCGGGATGTTCGGCCTTCATCGATAACGTGACCGCGAACGAAATAAAAAACGTCAACGCCAACAAAATGCCGAGTCTGATTAATTTAAAAATCACGCGGAACGAACGTCGCGGCTTTTGTTTGTTTTGAGCCAAAAAAATTACTCCCTTGCGAAAATCTTTCAGGGAGTATATCACAAAACTTTCAGATTGCCAAAATTCCCGCGCCGTCAATTTTTCTCGCGATGAAAAATTTTTCAACGTTGCGATTCGTGAATTCGTTGCCGAAAAATTTTTCCCGCGCAGGCAGTTTTTCCCGCGGTGAAAAATTTTTCAGTCGACGCTGATTAATTCGTACTGCGGATTGCCCATCTTGTGTTCGGCCATTGCCGACAACTGACGCAAGCCGTGACGTGATTCAATTCGTTCGCGCAAATCTTTCGTATCGGTCGCCGTCCAAACCAAATCGCAACAAGCTTGATCGATCGCCAAAATGTCCGTCGACGCCAAAATTCCAACGTCAGCGCAGGTTGGCTCGGCGGCACGAGTTCCCGCACAGTCACAGTCGACGCTCATTCGGCGCATCACGTTCAGGAAAACAATTCGCTTGCCAAAATAATCACAGGTCGCCTTGCCCGAATCAGCCATGCGCTCCATGAGTTCTTCTTTAAGCGGAAAAGTTCCGTCGAACCAATTCACGTCTTTGGGCGGCATACCTTTGGCGGTGTCGTAGCCGTGAACTTGCGCTTTGCCGACGTGCCCGCTCGCGCAACCGATTGCGATATTTTTCAGACTGCCGCCGAAGCCGCCCATTGCGTGCCCTTTGAAGTGCGTCAGGACGATAACCGAATCATAGTTGACGAGATGTCCGCCCATTGCAACTTCGTTCAAGTGGAAGCCGCCGCGCACGGGGAAATTTACGTAACCTTCGTCCGCGTCCATGATGTCCACGTCGCAGAAATTCCAGCCGTTCGTGCGAATCGTCGCAAGGTGGTCTTCGGTGGTGTAACGTTTGGCGACATAAAGCGTGTTCGTTTCGATGATGTTGGAATTCGGAACTTGAGCTTGAAAAGCTTTGACCATGTCACGCGGCAAAATGTTCGGACCGTTGGGCTCGCCCGTGTGAAGTTTGATTGCAACCTTGCCAAAAATTTCGCCGTTGATTTTGTTGTACAGCTTGATTAAGTGGTCGGCGTCGATTTTGTCGGTGAAGAAAACTTTTGCCGCCGTGCCCGTGTAATTTGTGCCGGTGACATTTTTTGAGCCGACGACGGGAGCCGCATTGAGCTTGAGAATTTTTTTTCCGTGTGCCGCTTCGACGGGTTGAGCGGAAAAATTTCCGACAGCCGCAGTTAAAGCCGCCGCGCTCGCCATTTTGAAAAGATCTCTGCGTGTGATGTCCATGATAAAACCTCCGATTTAAATTTTGTTTTTAAGCCAACGTTCGACTTGTGCGGAAGATTGAGCGGCCTCTGCGCCGTGAATTGCAAGCCCGTCGAAAATTTCAGCGTTCGGGCAAATTTTTTTTATGTAGCTGACGGAGCCGCCCAAGCCGCTGCCTTCGTGCGTCACGAACGTTTCTTTCTGCCGGGTCTTCTTCCCAAATCGTAAGCGTATTGCAAATTTTGCTTGTAAGTCACCCATTGAATATTGTCGACACGATTGTTTTTTCTGTTGCCATCCTTATGGTGAACGACGGGCAAGTTATCCGGATTCGGAATGAAAGCTCGTGCGACAAGGACATGAATCAAATATGTCTTCGCTTTGCTATCTTCGATGAAAGTGGCTTTGGGATAACCTTTCGAGTCTTTACAAGTGCTGAGAATTCGTGGCTTTTTGCCTTTGAAGCTTTTGACGCGCCCGTAATTGCTGATTTGGTAGTTCCCTTCGTGTCCTTCAATGTCGCGCCAAATTTCGCCGAGGGTTTTTTCGAGCTGTTGAGTAAATTCGTTGATGAGCGCAACTTCGATTTCGGTTGTCGCCTGTTCCTTCAATAGCGACAAAAGTACCGCCACTGTCGTTTCGTCTCGCATAATAATCGCTCCTTTGTGTTTGACAAAACACGCCGAAACGATTAGGATTGATAAGCGAAAAGTTTTGACTCGCCGCTTCGACGTGTTGGTTTACTCTAACAAGCAAACTGTAACACAAACGAGGTTGCGGGTCAATTTTTTTATTGGTAAGCTCGTTGCCCGTCTTCAGCCACGAAATTTTCTTGCGAAAATTTTCCGGGACGCTCTTTATATTTGCCGCCCACAGTGAAGGAGCCTTGCTCTTGAATCACAATCGGTTTTGCCGCGTCGACAAAATTAAACGAGCCGAACGCGATTAAGCCCGCCGCAAGTCCCGCAAAAAATTTTTTCGTCATGTGATTAGCTCCTCAATAGCCGAGAGTTTTCAGCCAAGCTTCGACATCTTTTTTGACGGCTTCGGGTTCATCTTGACAGCGTTTGCCGACAATGCCGATACCTTCACGAACGGTCGCGCCCTTCGCGTGTTCGGGGATTTTCGCTTCCTTGCCCGTCATGTAGCTGCCCGCCGACGTGCAGAACGGAATAATCGTCTTGCCGCTGAAATCGTTGCTTTCAAGGAACGTGTACATAATCATCGGCAAATCACTCCACCAAATCGGAAATCCACAGAAAATTACATCGTACTGCGCAAGATTGTCGATATTGTTCGCGAGTGCGGGACGTGCGTTTTCCTCAAGTTCCTTTTTGGCAATTTCCGTGCAGGGTTCGTATTCGTCGGGGTAAGGTTTCGCGGGTTTAATCTCGAATTTGTCCGCGCCGACTTTCTGCGCAATGAAGTCCGCGACAATCGCCGTGTTGCCCGTGGTGATTCTGCCGACGTTGTATTCTTCGCCCGTGCGCGAGAAATAAACGACGAGAATTTTTTTGTCGCTCGACGCGGTTTTTTGTTCGGCGGAAGTTTTTTCTTCGCTTGCAGGTTTTTCGGGCGCGGGAGTTTTTTTATCGGCATCGCCGCCGCAACCCGTGAAAATCATCGTCATCAAAAGCAGAGCCGCCATAAAAATTTTTTTCATGCTGTCACCTCAGTGAGTCGCTTTAAGATATTGCAGGTCGCCGAACCAATAAGATGCGGTTGTTCCGCCGTCAATCAAAAAGTCCGCGCCGCTGATGAAACGTCCGCGACTGCTCATCAAAAATTCCGCAAGGTCGCCGACTTCGTCGGGAGTGCCGGCACGTCCTGCAGGCGAGGCTTGCAACATTTTTCGATAACCGTCGCCGCGAGGTCCTTTGAGTTCGTCCGCCGCCAACGGCGTGATGATGATTCCGGGACTGATTGAATTGATTGTCGCGCCGCGTTTGCCCCAAGGAGTTGCCTCACTCATGACGCGCAGGACATTGCAACGTTTGGAATATTGATAAGCTTTGAGCGTGTCGGTTATCGCTTTGACGAACGGCAAATTTAAAAGTTCTTCCGTCGGCGTCGTCGCCAGCTGAAAATTTTGCTCTTCCGTCAACGCGCCGAGTCTGTGTCCCGATTGCGAAGAAATTATCACGCCCGAACCGCCGTCGGAAATTATTTTGCCGAACTCTTCAAGCAAAACCGCCGTGCCGTACATGTCGACTTTCAAAATTGCGGCAACGGGAGCTTGCGACGGTGAAACGCCCGCCGCGTTAATCAAATTTTTCACCGCGCCGAAAGTTTGTGCGTGTTCAATCAAATTCAAAATCGATTCACGGCTTGAGAGATCCGCCGCAACGGCTGACGTGTCAAAGCCCGCGTCCTCGAAAATTTTTGCCGCCGATTGAGCCGCCTCAAGTTTCAAATCGCCGAGCACAATTTTTTTGCCCGCGCCGACACGCCGAGCGATTGCCTGCCCGATTGAGCCGGTGCCGACCAAAACAACAACGTCTTTCATGTGAGAGCCTCCTCAATAAGTTGACGCTACGCCGCGAATCAAAATCCATTTGTCGCCGCGTTTTTCCGTGTCGAAGGCAAGTTGCAAACGCCAAAGATTTTTTCGTCCGCCGAAAACCGCCGCTTCAACTTGCGATTGTCCGATTAATTTTGCGCCGGTGCCGTGAACTTCGACGAAAATATTTTCCGCCCGCGCAGAAAAATAATTCAATTCGCCGTCACGAACGCAACGCAAATATTCCGCTTTCGGCTGATTCATTCCCGTCATGTGCGTCAAAACAAATTCGTCGGCGTGCAGTCCGTCCAAAGTTTCAATGTCTTTCGACAGCAATGCGCGCCACATTTCGCCGTAAAGTTTTTTCAAAGCTTGTTCGTCTTCCATGTCAAAATGCGCCCGTCTTGATGTGCGGGACGGTCATTCCCGTGTTGCTGAAACGTACATACTGCATAACAATTCCTCCGAAAAATTTTTTACTGCTTGTTAGATATTAAATGTTTGTGTCAACTTAAAGTCAAGTAAAAAATTCCCGCCGAGTCGTCGACAGGAATTTTTTTACTTCGTTGACAGAAAAAGCTCCACAGTGCTAAGATTATGTCGTCAAACAAAAACCATAGCAAGACGCGGAGCCTTTTCCGTTGCGAATTCTACAACGCTCGCGCCTTGCTTGTCAACCTGAAAGGCGGGGTGTTTATGCAAGTATTTGGTTACGTTTATCTGCTCGTTGACGAGACAAATGGAAAAATGTACGTCGGGAAGACCACAAAGACTGTCGAAGAACGTTTCCAAAAGCATCGTTACTCGGATACACTTATCGGCAAAATGATTCGCAAACACAAACCGGAAAATTTTAAGCGCGAAGTCCTCAAAATTTGCTACTCAGAAGCCGAACTCAACGCGTGGGAAAAATTTTTTATCGCCGCGCTCAAAACCAAAGCCCCTTACGGTTACAATCTTGCGGACGGCGGAAAAGGAGACCGTGGTGGTAAATCGGGCTTGAGGCGCGGGTACAGTCCGTTTAAAAACTTGCTGGTTGAACTTGACGCACGTAAGATGACGTATGAATCTTTTGCCCATTTTTTGGGCTTGTCTAAACAGAGCGTCTCGGACAAAATGCACGGCAGAGTTCGTTTCACAATGAAAGATCAGATTAAACTCGTGAAACTCTTTAACAAGCCGATCGAATATTTGCTTCAACGAGTGGATGGAAAAAACTCTACATCAAGACGTTGGTACAGCTCGTTCAAAAACTTGTTAATTGAACTTGACGAACGCGGACTTAACTACACTGAATTCGCGAAACTTTTGGAACAGTCGTTTCATAGCATTTCTGCCAAGATGTGCGGAACAAGAAATTTTACGGAACACGACAAAGCCAAACTCGTCGAGATTTTCGGCAAGCCGATTGAATATCTGCTGGAGCGCACCGACGGATAATTTAAATTAAGCCGAGACGTTTCAAATTTTCTTCGACGACTTTTTCGGCTTGCGAACGATTGTTTTGAGCCGTCGCGCCGCGCAGTTCAAAGCCCTTCAAAACTTTTGCGGTCGGGCACGTCAACGAAATTGTCTGGTCGGTACTCGAAAGACCGCTGCCGCCGTGCGTGCAGAACGGGACGATTTTTTTTCCGCCGAAGTCGTGACTCTCCAGAAACGTGTAAGTTATTTGCGGGCTGTCTCCAAACCAGATCGGATAGCCGACGAAAACCATCGTGTACTGCGAAAAATTTTCCACGTCACCGACGAACGGCGGACGAGCTTTTGTCGCCTTCTCGCGGCTGGCAATTTTTTTGCAGTCCTCGTAACCGGCGGGGTACGGCGTGACGGGCTTAATCTCGAAAATGTCCGCGCCGGTTTTCTGCGCGATGATTTCTGCGACAATGGCGGTGTTGCCTTTGGTGATGTTGCCCGTGCCGTATTCTTCGCCCGTGCGCGAAAAATAGACGACGAGAATTTTTTCATTCGCCGCCGCGTGAACTTTGCCGAACGAAAGCAAAAGTCCCGCCGTGCCCGCGAGCTGTAAAAATTTTCTGCGTGAAATGTTCATGTCGAAGCCTCCCAAAAATTTTTTACGTCGATTATAAAGTTTAAAGTTGACTCCATGCAAACTTTTAAGCAAAAAAAATCCCCCGCCGCAAATTTTTCGGTCGGGGGCAACGTGACGTTGCATCCAGTTGATGTAATCCGCAACGTTATCGCAAAAAAAAATCCCGACTCTGTCGGGGAAAATTTATTCTTCGATGAGTTCCTGCAACGTCTTGTACAAGTGTTCGGGTTCGACGGGTTTTGACAAATGCGCGTTCATTCCCGCCTGCAGTGAGCGTTGAACATCTTCGTCGAAAACGTTTGCCGTCATTGCGATAATCGGAATTTTTTTCGCGTCGGGGCGGTCGAGTTCGCGAATCGTCGTAGTCGCCGTCAAGCCGTCCATTATCGGCATTCGTATATCCATCAACACCGCGTCGAAATAATTTTCAGGTGACGCCGCAAACATGTCGACGGCCTCTTGACCGTTGGGCGCGTGTTCGACTTCCATGCCGCGCATTGACAGCACCATAATCATTATTTCGGCGTTGACGGGCATATCTTCCGCCATAAGAATTTTTTTGCCGTTGAGGTCGGCAAGTTTTTTCGGCGGCTCGTTGAAATTTTTTTGCTCCAAAGCCTCGTGGAATTCGTTGACGACGTTCGCGGAAAAAAGCGGCTTCGTCATGAATCTGTCGACGCCCGCAGCCATTGCCTCTTCGACAATGTCATCCCAACGGTAAGCAGTCAAAATAATTATCGCGGTTTCGTTGCCGACAATGTCGCGAATTTGCCGCGTGACTTGCAAACCGTCTTCGTTGTGCAGGCGCAAATCAATCAGCAAAATATTGTACGGCTCGTGACGGGCGCGACGCACGATAACTTTTTCGATTGCTTCCGCGCCGCTCAACGCGAATTCCGCGAAGATGCCGACTTCCTCAAGGACAAGTTTGGCGTGTTCGCAGGCAATGGGGTCGTCGTCGACAATCAAAACTTTTAAATCTTTGACGTTAATTTTTTTACCGCGACGGTCGTTGGCGGATTTCGGCGAGTTGCGGAGCGTCAAGTTAATCGTGAATTCGGAGCCGACATTTTTCTTTGAACGCACGGAAATTTTCCCGCTCATCATCTCGACAAAATTTTTCGTTATCGCCATGCCCAAACCCGTGCCGCTGTACGCCGTGGAAGTGTCGGCATATTCTTGACTGAACGGCTCAAAAATTTTCGGCAGATAATTTTCGTCGATGCCGATGCCCGTGTCTTTGACGACGAAACGCAACGTCGACTTGTCCTCGAAACGCGCAACCTGTTCGACGGTGAAATTTATTTCGCCGCCCGCGTGCGTGAACTTGACCGCGTTGCCGATGACGTTAATCAAAATTTGTTTAATCTTGATGTCGTCGCCGATATAAAAATCGTCAACGTGCCCGCGAACCGTGCAACCGTAGCGCAGATTTTTTTCGCGGCATTGATTGCTGAACATTGCGTTGACTTGCTCAAGCAATTCGCTGAAGGAAAATTCTTCCTTCTTGAGGACGACGCGACCGGATTTGATTCGGCTCATGTCCAAAATGTCGTTAATCAAGCCGAGTAAGTGGCGGGCACTCGCGCCGATTTTTTCAAGTTTCTCGCGGGTTGTTGCGGGAACATTTTCATCTTTGAGCGCGATTGAATCAAGTCCGATAATCGCATTCATCGGCGTACGGATTTCGTGGCTCATGCTTGACAGGAACGCGGATTTTGCGACGTTGGCTTGATTGGCAATTTCCAGCGCGTTTTTAAGTTGTTCATGTTTCGCCAACTGCGCCCGCTGAATTTTCGTCACGTCATTTTTCAGCAGGATATAA